>CAMDLJ010000126.1 GCA_945901665.1 Bordetella parapertussis
GCCTGCCAAGCAACCCGAAAGTACACCCCGCCAGCCGCACCCCGCTTGTCACCCAAAGCGCAAGCCAGGTGCATGGCCTTTCGATACAGTCAGTCGTTTTCATCCCCCACCCATTTGCCCACAGGAGAAGCCACCCATGAGCACCCAACCCGACCCCTCCCTCATCGACGACCTGGTGTTGGCTAACCACATCTTGGTCAACCAAGGCGTGCTCGACGGCTTTGGCCACATCAGCGTGCGCGACCCGGCCAACCCGCAACGTTTTTTCATCGCCCGCAGCATGGCCCCAGCCTTGGTGCAAGCCGATGACATCGTGGTCTGTGACCTCGACAGCAACGTGATCGACGAGCGTGGCCGCAAGACCTACTTGGAGCGCTTTATCCATGGCGAAATCTTCAAAATGCGCCCCGATGTGAATTCGGTCATCCACAGCCATTCGCCGTCAGTGATCCCGTTTGGGGTCACGGGCGCGCGCTTGCGCCCCATCTGCCACATGAGCGGTTTTTTGGGCGCCACCACACCGGTTTATGAAATCCGCCACACCGCCGGTGAAGACTCCGATCTGTTGGTGCGCTCCCACGCATTGGGCAAAGCCCTGGCCGAGACCTTGGGCACCCATGCGGTGGCCTTGATGCGCGGCCACGGCAGCGTGGCCGTGGGCAGCTCGATCAAACAAGTGGTCTACCGTGCCATCTACACCGAGAGCAACGCCCGCTTGCAAGCCATGTCCATGCCCCTGGGCGAGGTCAGCTACCTGACCGACGGCGAGGCCCGCGCCACCGCCGAGATGAACGACCAGCACCTGGACCGGCCCTGGCAAATGTGGAAGCGCGACGCTTTGGCATCGCGCTAGATATGGTCCGCACCAGGCGGTCATTGCGATGATCGCCTGGTGCATTGATCCCCTGGCAGCTGACCACCTTGGCCACCCTGCGCCAAGACATCACCAGCCCACGCATTGCACCCCCCACTGAACACCATGCACATCCCCACACCGACACCTTGGCGCGAACTCACCCAAGCCCAACTCGACTGGGCTTACGACCAGACCAACCACGCGCCCAACGCGACCGACGTGCTGCCCGCCTGCGCGGCGTTCAGCCAAGCGGTGCAAGCGCGTTTGCAAGCGCGTGGCCTGCACCAACGCCATGCCTATGGCGCGCACCCCGATGAAGCCCTCGATTGGTACCGCAGCCCACAACCCAGCGGCGTGCTGGTGTTTTTTGTGCATGGCGGGGCCTGGCGACGCGGTCGTGCCCAAGACTATGCGATGGGCGCCGAATGGCTCACCGATGCGGGCTTTCATGTGGTGGTGCCCGACTTTTCAACCGTCACCGACCGCGACGGCCAACTGGGTGTGCTGGCCGACCAATTGCAACGCGCCCTGGCCTGGGTGGTGCAGCATGCGGCGGCGCACGGCGCCGATGCCCAACGCGTGGTCTTGGTGGGCCACTCATCGGGCGCGCACCTGGCCGCCACCTTGGCCACCACCGATGTGGCCACGCGCCCGGCAGGCCTGCGGGTGCGCGGCTTGCTCAGCTGCAGCGGCATGTACGACTTGGAGGCCGTAAGCCACAGCGCGCGCAGCAGTTATGTGCAATTCACCCCAGCGCTGGTCGATGCCTTGAGCCCGCAGCGCCACATGGACCGCATCGCCCACCCGGTGCGCTTGCTCATTGGCCAAAACGAGTCGCCCGAGTTCATCCGCCAAGGGATCGATTTCAATGCCGCCTTGCAAGCCCAAGGCATGGACAGCACCTGGCACATGGGTGCCGGCCTGAACCATTTTGAAATGTTGTATTCGCTGGGGCCGGTGGATGGGTTTTTTGCCAAGCACCTGCGCGCCTTGCTCGCCCTGGTTTGAAACGGCCAGCCCACAGACCTGGTGGCCGCATCGCGTTAGCCTGAATTGACAAATAACCCTTGCACAAACTAGCATCCACTTCATGCATTTGCAAATAAATAAAGTGGCAAGCCATTTCCAATGAACATGCCTGCCCAACACCCCGTTGCCGGCCCAACGCATTGGGACGCCAGCGCATGGGTGCAGCCCCACCGGGTGCATCGCAGCGTTTATACCGACCAGGCGGTGTTTGCCCTCGAGCAAGAACGCATTTTTCAGCGCGCCTGGGTGTATGTGGGCCACGAGAGCGAGCTGCCCGCGCCCGGCGACCACATCTTGGCCCACATGGGCACCCAAGAAATTGTGTTGGTGCGCCAAACCGATGGCAGCCTGGCCGCTTTCGAGAACCGCTGCAGCCACCGGGGAGCGCGCTTGGTGGTGCAACCCCAAGGCCATGCGCGCCAATTCACCTGCGCTTACCACGCCTGGTCGTTTCAGCTCGACGGCCAGTTGCAAGCCATGCCCCTGCCCCAAGGCTATGCGGCAAGCCCAGCCACGGCGCAAAGAGGCCTCACCCGCATTCGGCAGGTGCAAAGCTACCGCGGCTTTGTCTTTGCCAGCCACAGCGAACAAGCCGAGCCCTTGGTGGATTTTTTGGGCGGCCTGGCCAGTGCGCTGGACAACATGGTCGACCGATCCCCCTCTGGCCGTTTGGTGCAAACCGGGGGCCGGTTGCGCATGCTCTACCAGGGCAACTGGAAGTTGTTCATGGAAAACGCCGTCGATTTGGTGCACCCGATGTTTGTGCATGGCGGCGCGGTGGCGGTGGCACGCCAGCACCCTGAGTGGGCCGCCCACGACGGCGTGACCGGTCAAACCACCCAAATGCTGCTGGCCAATGGCTTAAAACTCAGCGAATGGGACGGCGTGGCGTTGCACGCCCACGCGGGCGGCCATGTGTACATGGGCGGTTTTTACCGCGGCGGGGTGATCGCCCCCGCGCGCGTTGACCCGGTGTTTGAAGCCTACACATCGGCCCTGACCGAGCGCCACGGTCCAGAGAAAACCCAAGCGGTGCTGGCGGTGGACCGCTTCAACAACCTGATATGGCCCAATTTGTCGGTGAACTCACGCTTTCAAACCGTGCGCATGGTGCAACCCTTGGCGGTAGACCAAACCCTGGTCACCAGCTACTGCTTTGCCATGGAAGGCGCACCGCCCGAGATGCACGCGCTCAGCCTGCGCTTTTTGAACACCGCCAGCTCGCCGGGCTCGCTGGTGGCCAGCGACGACCTGGAAATTTTCGAACGCTGCCAGCAAGGCCTGAGCAAAGGCCTCAAAGATTGGATCGACACCAGCCGGGGCTTGGGCGGCGACCAAACCGTCGGCCCCAGCCACTGGCAAGCCCCTGGCACCAGCGAGCTGCCGATTCGCCACCAATTGCAAGCCTGGCTGCAATGGATGCGCACCCCCGCCTGAGGCTTGAAGCATGAACACCCCCACCGACTGGAACCCGCCCGATTGGTACCGTTTTGTGCTGGACGAGGCCGATGTGCTGGACGCGCGCGGTTTTGTTGCTTGGGTCGATTTGTTCACGGCCGATGGTCGCTATTGGATGCCCACCCACGAACAAGCCTCAGAGGGCGAGCCTGCGCTGGCCTTGTTTGACGAAACACCCGAAGTGCTGCTGCTGCGCGCCCAGCGTTTGCTGCACCCGATGACCCATGTGCAAACCCCGCCCTCGCGCACCCACCACCATGTCAGCGCCGTGCGCTTGCAAGACAGCAACGACAGCGGCGTGGTGGTCAGCTCGGTGCAGTGGATCGTGGAGCAACGCGCTGGCGTGCAACGCCACTTCAGCGCCAAAGTGTTGCACCGGCTGCTGCGCACCCCCCAGGGCTTGAAAATGGCACTTAAACGCGTGGACCTGATCGACGCCGATGCCGCGCACCGGGCCCTGCCCTTCCCCTTGTGAGGCCTTCACCATGGACCCTAGGCCCCACAACGACACCATGAACAGCGACCCCAGCATGGATGCACCGCCCCAGCCACACGATTGGGTTGGCCAAAGCCCGCCGCGCGAGAGTGCGCGCCGCTATGTGGCCGGGCGCGGTCGCTACACCGACGATGTGCGCTTGGCCGGCCTGCTGCATGCGGCCTTTTTGCGCAGCCCCTGGGCCAGCGCCCGTTGGTCTGCGCCCAACCTGAGCGCGGCCCGCGCCCTGCCCGGGGTTCGCGGGGTGTGGCAAGCCAGCGACTTGGCGAGCATTTGCCAGACCTGGACCACCGCCTTGGCCACCTTGCCCCAGCACCGCAGCGCGGCCCAAGGCCCGCTGGCCGACGGCCAAAGCCACTGGCAAGGCCAACCCGTGGTGCTGGTGGTGGCCACCAGCCGCGCCGTGGCCGAAGATGCTTTGGCCTTGATCGACATCGCTTGGGAAGAATGCCCGCCGGTGGTCGATGCAGCTGCCGCCTTGCAAGCCGACAGCCCGGTGATTCACCCCAGCTTGGGCAGCAACTTGGCGCTGGCGCACCGCATCGGCGGTGACAGCTTTGATGCGGTGGCAGCGCTGGCCCATTGCGTGGTCAAGCGCGAACTGGTCTATGCCCGGCACACTGGTGTGCCGCTGGAGGGGCGCGCCATCGTCGCCGAATTTGACCCTGGCAGCCGCAACCTCACGGTGCACCAATCGACCCAAGTGCCGCAGCAAATGCGCGCCCTGTTGGCCCAGCTGTTTGATCTGCGCGAGACCGATGTGCGCGTGCTCACCCCCGATGTGGGCGGTGCCTTTGGCATCAAACTGCATGTGTACGACGACGAGATGGCCACCGTGGCGGCATCGGTTTTATTGGGGCAACCGGTCAAGTTCATCAGCGACCGCTTTGAGGCCTTCAACAGCGATGTGCATGCACGTTCGCACCGCATCAGCGCCCAAATGGCCTTGGATGCGCAAGGCACGGTGCTGGGTTTTGCGCTGGACGACTTGATGGACATTGGCGCTTACTCCATGTACCCACGCACCAGCGTGCTCGAAGGCCTGCAAGTGGTCTCACTGGTGGGTGCGCCTTATTGCGGCACGGTGCTGCAAGCGCAGCTGCGCGTGGCCTACCAAAACAAAGCGCCGGTGGGCGCATACCGGGGCGTGGGCCAGCCGGTGGCTTGCGCCATCACCGAGCAATTGATGGACGCCGGTGCGGCCCAACTCGGCCTGGACCCGGCCGAGTTGCGCCGGCGCAATTTCCGCGTCACTGCCCAACATGGCGCCACCGGTGCGAATGGCATGGACCTGGGCGGGCTGTCCCACCACGCCTGTTTGGACCGCTTGCTCGAGTTGATGGATTACGATGGTTTGCGCGCGCAACAGCGCACCATGCGCCAACAAGGCCGCCACTTTGGTTTGGGCTTGGCAGCGTTTGTGGAACTGACCGCCCCGGGCCCCGCGTTTTATGGCGCGGCCGGTGCGCCCATCACCGCCCAAGACGGTTGCGTGCTGCGCTTAGAGCCCGATGGTGGTGTCACCTGCTTGATCAGCAGCACCGACCAAGGCCAAGGCATTGACACCGTGCTGCAGCAACTGATTGCACAAAGCCTGCACCTCGACATGGCCGCCGTGCGCGTGGTGCGCGGCGACACCCACAGCGTGCCCGCTGGCGGTGGCACCTGGGCCTCGCGCGGCATGGTCGTGGGCGGCGAGGCCGCCTTGCTGGCAGCACAACAACTGCTGGCGCAATTGACCCAACTCGCCGCGGCGGTGATGCAAGTGGATGTGGCGCAGGTGCAATGGCGTGAGCGGGCTTTTCACCATGGGGCGCACAGCGTGGACTGGCTGCGCTTGGCCCAAATGCTGCACTATCGCCTGCACGAGTTGCCCGCAGGCCTGCAGCCCCAATCCTTTGCCATGGCCAGCGCCAGCGCGGTGCCCAGCCAGCCCTTCATGGCCTCCAACGGCATCCAAGCCAGCTGGATTGAGGTCGATGCCGACACCGGCTTTGTGACCCTGCTCAAACACTGGGTGGTGGAAGACTGCGGGCGCGTGCTCAACCCCTTGCTGGCCGACGAACAATTGCGTGGCGGTGTGGTGCAAGGCATTGGCGCGGCCCTGTTCGAAGAATGCCGCTACGACGAACAAGGCCAACACCTGACCTCCACCTTGGCCGACTACCTGGTGCCCATGGCGGGTGAGATGCCCGACATCGTGATCGCCCATGTGCACACCCCGGTGACCCACACCTTGCTGGGTGCCAAAGGCATTGGCGAGGCTGGCACGATTGGCGCTGGTGCGGCCGTGGCCAATGCGGTGCATGACGCGCTCGCGCCCTGGGGCGTGCACATCGCCCACCAGCCCTACACGCCCGAAAAAATTCTGCAGGCCCTGGGCCGCGTGGGTCCGCGCGCATGAAGATCGTGTCGATCCACGAAGCCACGCTGCCGATTGGCTCGGCGATGCGCAACGCCTCGATTGCTTTCGACCAGATGACCGCTTCGGCACTGGTCATCCGCACCGATCAATCGATCGGCGGCCAAGCCCTGGTCGGTCTGGCGTTTGACTCGATTGGCCGCTATGGCAAGGGCGGCTTGCTGCGCGAACGCTTCATACCGCGTTTGCTGGCGGCGGCACCCAGCGATTTGCGCGATGAACACGGCCACATCGACCCCAGTCGCTGCCAGGCGGTGCTGATGCGCGGCGAAAAACAAGGCGGCCATGGCGAGCGCCCCGGTGCCGTGGGCTTGCTCGACGCGGCGCTGTGGGACTTGCGCGCCAAGCAACAAGGCTTGCCGCTGTGGCAGTGCCTGCGCCAGTCCACGGGCCCCATCGCCTCTGACGCCCCCTTCGCCTCCACCGCGCCTGCCGCAGCAACGGCAACTGCCCCACTCAGCGCCACCGCCACCATTGCAGCCACTTCGGCGCCGCGCATCGCCACCTACGCCTCGTGCGGCCATTTCACCGACAACCCCGACCCGCAAGCCCTGCGCGATGAAGTGGCCCAGTGCCTGGCCTGGGGTTACACAACGGTCAAAATCAAACTCAGCGGCCGCGACGCACGCCTCGATGCCCAGCGCATCCAAAGCGCATTGAACGCAGGCCTGAGCGCAGCCCAATTGGCGGTGGACCTCAACGGCCAATGGGATGCCCGCTGCAACGATGTGTTGGCCGTGCTGGCCGCGCAGCCCCTGGCCTGGGTGGAAGAGCCCACCCCGGCGCTGGACTACGCTGCCATGGCCGCGTTTTGCAAAGGGTATGGCGGGCATGTGGCCACGGGTGAAAACCTGTTTTCCGCCGACGACGCGACCAACTTGCTGCGCTACGGCGGACTGCGCCCCGCACACGACCGCTTGCAAATGGACATCTCCTTGTCCTACGGCGTGGGCGAGTACCGGGCCATGATCGAACGGGCCCAGTCCATGGGCTGGTCGCGCCAAGCCTTTTGGCCCCATGCCGGGCATTTGTTCGCAGCCCATGTGGTCGCTGGCTTGGGCCTGGGCAGCCACGAA
>CAMDLJ010000127.1 GCA_945901665.1 Bordetella parapertussis
CTGGCGGTGGTGGTGGATTGATTGGTGATGGTGTAGTTGCTGCCCTCTGCACCGCCGTAGGTGCTGGACAACAAAACGGTTTTACCGCTGCCCACGTTTTTGTCGTTGGTGGTGTTGCCCGCGTTGCGGAAGTTGCCCGTGGCACTGACTGTGACGGTGTCGCCCTCTACCAATCCATTCGCCAGCAGCACGGCGTTGGTGACGCCTGTGGTGCTGATGGTGGCGGTAGAGGAAGCGTCGTAGACCTTGTCGGCGGCGGTGATGCCGGAGATGGTCAGCGCCTTGGGGGTGATGCTGGCGGTGGTGGTGGATTGATTGGTGATGGCATAGTTGCCAACATCTGCACCGCCGTAGGTGCTGGATAAAGCCACGGTCTTGGCGTTACCCGCGTTTTTGTCATTGGCGGTGTTGCCTGCGTTGCGGAAGTTGCCCGTGGCACTGACGGTGACGGTGTCACCCGCGACCAAGCCATTGGCTTGCAACACACTGTTGGTGACGCCTGTGGTGCTGACGGTGGCGGTGGACAAGCTGTCGTAGACCTTGTCGGCGGCGGTGATGCCGGCGATGGTCAAGGCCTTGGGGGCGATGGTGCTGGTGCTGTTGCTGGCATAACTCAGGCTGTAGTTTTGGCCGCTGTTGCCGTCGCTGACGGTGGCGGCGCTGAGGCTCACCACTTTGCTGCTAGAAGCGGCACTTTTGTTGTCAAAGGACATGGTGGCCGCGCTCACACTGTCGCCCACCACGCCCAATTGGCTGCCCAGCGTGCTCAAGTTGCTGGCGCTGAGTGTGTAGTTGGCGTTGCCGTCATATTCTTTGCTGATGACTGGGGCAGTCAGGGTCACGGGCTTGGCGGTAATAGTCACCGCCGAATTGGCGGTGCTCAAGGCGTTGTAGTTGCTGCTCGAACCCCCGTTGCTGGAGGTGCCCAAAGTCAAACCACTGACACTGGCCAATAAATTGGCCGCTTGCACATTTCGGGTGGACAAGTTGCCATCGGCCCCTGCACCGGACACGCTGAAGGTCTCGCTATTGACGCCGTTGGCGGTCAAATTCGCGCCCGCCATGGCGGTGCTGCCGTTATAAGCACGGTTGCCAACCAGGCTCAGGTCGGCTTTGTTCACCGTCAATGTGCCATCCACCACGGTGATGTTGTAGCCGCGGTTATCGGTGCTGTACACATCAGGAACGATGCTATAGCTGCCTGCATTGACGGGTGAAATCCTCGCAGATCCCTTTTTGTAATAAAAGTCGCCCATGCCCAAGAAGTAAGGGTCACTGCCAGACAGTGGGATGGATGTGCTGAACAAAGTGTTGCTGGTATAGGCCTGACCGTCATATGTTTTGCTGTCGTTGCCGGTGTTGATGGTGAGGGGCGTTAAAAACGCTTTCAACAAAGGCGTCGTTTTGGTGTAGTAGTTTTGCCAGTAGTCGGTGTTGAGGGCAAATTGTTCCAGCCCACTGTTGTAGCGTTTGGTGGCCGCAGTGACCAAGCCCGTGCCAGCCGCAGATGTGGTTTGCCCAGAAAGTGTGGTGTCCCAAAACCCGGCATTGTTGACATCGGTTGGGTTGGCCCCGCTTGTGCCAAGGCGACCGATCAAGCCCCCTACCCCGGTTGCTGCCCCATTGGATAAATTGATTGTTCCGCTGGCATAGCTTTTGTAAACTGTGCCGGACTCCATCAGACCGATCAAACCACCTGCATCTTGAGTACCAGACAAATTAACAGTGGTTTTGGCATAACTGTTGCGAACGAATCCATCAAATGCAGTGGTTCCCAAGGTGCCGACCAGTCCGCCAACGCTGCTTTGCCCGCTCACTGCCCCAGTGGCAAAGCTGACCGAGATGGTTCCGCTGTTGACCCCAGCCATGGCTCCCACATGCGTTGCGCCAGTGATGTTGGCATTCACCAGACCCAAAGAGGTGACTGAGGCGCCGCGCTCCACAATGCCAAACATGCCCACATGATCGGTTGCGGGGCGATTGATATACAGATTGCTGACCGTGTGCCCAAGACCTATGAACGTGCCACGGTAGGTATTGAACAAATATCCCAAGGGCGAAAAACCCGCGCCACCGTTCCAAGAGCTGGTCGCACTGGCGTCGATATCGCCACCCAATGCATACCAACCTGTCAGATTGCCATTGACCCCTTGCAAATCGCTGCCAGTGGTGCTACCCGCGGCCCCCAAGCTGGTGATGACTTTGATGTTGATGGGAGTCAGGCTGGAGCCCTCCAGGGCTGACAGCGTATCGCCCGCAGGCAAATACACCGGTGCTTTGATGTAGATGTTGTTCAACCCGTTGGCGGCGGTCATCTGAAAGCGCAAACTCGCCGACCCCGAGCCGCGCATGACGTTGTTGATGTAGAGCTTGTCAGCCGCCTTCAGGGTGAGCATGTTGGCCGACCAGGAAATGGAGCTGTTGACGTTGATGTTGCCCGTGCCTGCGGTTTCACCGGCGCTGGTGCTGGGGGTGTTGCCGCTGTCGGTGCTGACGGTGACGTCGCCGCTGTTCAAAGCGGTTGAAATCGCGCCCGCCAAGCTGTCGTCAATGGTGATGTCCACCGGGTCAATCACCCACTGCCCCGGCGTGCCGTTGCGTGCCGAGGTGTCAATCCTGGCGCCGGCGGCAATTTGCAGCTTTTGCGCCGAGGTTTCGATATATCCCCCGTTGCCCGTGCCCGTGGCGGCGGCCTTGATGCTGACCCCGTCGCCCACGCTCAAGCTGCTGGACTTGCCCACCGGCCCCACCGCTGCCGGCCACCCGCCGCCAATCAGAACCCGACCGCCGCCAGTGTCGCCAGATGCATCGATGGCCGCGCCGGGGCTCAATTGCACCTGGTCACCCATCACCAACACCGAGCCGCCGCTCAGGCCTTTGTCGCCGGTGGCGCTCAAGCTGCCCGCCACCTCCACCCGGCCCAGGCTACCGCCTTCGAGCACGATGCGCCCTTGCCGGTTGACCAAGCTGGGCGTTTGCACGCTGCCAGAGTTCTTGACCACGTTTTGCAGCAAGGCATTGGCACTGCGCGCGGTCATCACCACATAGCCACCCTCGGCGCGCACCAGGTGTTGGTTGTCCACCAAAGCATCCACCACCGCCCGATCCACTTGCACGGCGGTGAGGCTTTGTCCGGCAAACTGCAAGGTGACTTTGTCGCCCGCAGCCAGCGCGACCGTGCCCTCTTTGGCCACGATCACGCCTTCGTTGCGCACCTGCGGGGCCAGCAAGGCGATGTAGCCACCCAGGCTGGCTTGCAACTGGCCTTGGTTGACCACGCTGGCGGCTTTGCCCGTGCCCTCAAAGCTGGATTTGCCGGCCATGAAGTCGTCGTTGCCAATGCCATGGGTGGTGACCAAGAGGCCGCCCACATCCACCTGAGCGGTGGGGCCAAACAAGACCCCATTGGGGTTGGACAAAAACACCTGGCCGTTGGCGTTGATGCGGCCCAAGATTTGGCTGGCCTGGGTGTCAAGCACGCGGTTGAGGGTGACCGAGCTGGCAGAGGGCTGCACAAAATTGACTGCGGCTTGGGCGCCCACGTTGAAGCTGTTCCAGTTCAGCACCGCGCGGTTGCTGGTCTGGTTGATGTTGAGGTTATTGCCACTTTGGCCAATGCTGGCCGTGCCCGCCACGACCTTGCCGCCTTGGGGCAGTTGGCTGGCAGAGATGGCCGCGCTTTGCGCCCAGGCCTGCGCGCAGCTGGCCGTCAACCAGACCAAGGCCCAGCCAAAGGCCTGCGCCCAAGGCAAAAGAGCCTGGGGGTGTTCAAGCGGCAGGGGCGGGGCTTTTTTGATCATGTTTTGGGGCGCTCAAAAAGGCTGGCTCAAGTTGAACCATAACCGATCCCAACGGTAAGAGCCGTCTTGGTCCAAGCCGCTGGCCGAGGCCATGGGGTTGACGCCAATGCGGCGCGACCAAGTCATGCGCCACTGCAAGGGTGTACCCCAGCCGTGGGCCAATGGGCCGCCCAGCCACAAACCGCCACCTTGCAAGGCATAGGTGTTGAGGCTGGCGCCACCGGTGAAGTCGTTGAACTTGTTCACGTCGATGGTGGCGATGTCATAAAAAGCCGACAGTGTCAGGCGTTGTTGGCCGGGGGTCAGCAGGTGTTGCCACTCCAGGTTCAAGGACTGGCCTTGGCTGCCGCCGCCTTCGTTGGTGGGGTAGGCACGAACGCCTTGCGAGCCGCCCATGAAGAATTTTTCAGAGCCGTCCAGGTTTTTGCTGGCCAACTGCGCTTGCCAAGTGGCCACCACCGATTGCCGGGGGTTGATGCGCTGCACGCGCGAGGCCATGGCCCGCAATTTGGCGTAATGGCCTGCGGTTTGGGTGGTCAAGCCGTCCATGGTTTGGTTGGGTGAGCCGTTCAAATCCACATATCCGATCAGCGTTTGCACCGAGCCGGCCGATTCGCCCCCACCCATCCAAGCGTCGCTGCGCTGGCCTTGGGCGGTGGCACTGAGCAAGTCAATTTTGTAATCTGACACCAAGCCGGCCGTCGTGTCGTTGCGAAAGTTTTTGTGTTCGTAGCCCCATTGCACGCTGGCGTTGGCCGAGCGCGAGCGCAGCCAGGGCACGCTCAAGTCCAGGCCGATGGAGTTGGACGGTCCGCTGGGGTTGAGCGATGCATACTGGGGCGAGATCAATTGGTATTGGCTGCCGGACAGGTTAAAGCCCATGCGCTTGCCCGCGCTGCCCCAAGGCTCGCTGTAGCCTACTTTCATGAATTCGCTGCCCTCGGTGTGCATCCAAATCAAGCTGACAGTTTCGGCCCGGCCAAAACCACCATGGCGGTTGAGTTGACCAATGGTGCGGGTGGCTCCGGTGGCACTCACCACCGAGTTGTCAAAAACCACGCTGCCATCGGTGGCGGGTGCATCGTCCAAGCGGATGACGGCCTCGGTCTCGCCTTCTTTTTCGCCAGGGCGCAGGCTCATTTGCGCTGATACACCCGGCAGTTCCGACAGCAACAAGGTGGCGCGGTCCAGGGCTTGCAGGTTGACCACTTGCCCCTTGGGTTGTGCGGTTTCGACCAAATCCACCGCCAGTCTGGGGGGGATGCGCGGGTGCGGTTCGGGTTCGATCACCGCGCGGGCAAAGCGGCCTTCTCGAATCGTGATCTGAATCAGCCCATCGGTCATGTCTTGGGGCGGGATTTCGGAGCGCCCCAAACGGCCCTGGCTGGCGTAGTGCTGGTCGAGCAGGGCGACGATTTGTTCCAGGCTTTTCATGTCCAGCTTTGTACCCACCACGGCTTGCAGCTCTTGTGTCAGATCGCTGGCGCTAAATACGCTGTTGCCACTGAATTGGAAACCCTTTACCACCGGCGCATCGGGCTCTGTGTTGGGCAGTGCTGCGGTGGCGGCGGGTGCAGCAGGTGCAGCAGGTGCAGCAGGTGCGGCAGGTGCAGCAGGTGCAGTTGGGGTGGCTGGGGTGGCCGTTAAGGGTGGTACGGCGGCGCTGGGTGCTGCTGTTCTCGCCGTGCTGGGCGGGGTGTCCGTGGCTGCGGGGGCAGGCTCGGGTGCTGTAGTGGGCGCTGCAAAACGCACCCAATTGATTTTTTTGTCGCTGCTGTCCAAGGGGCTGGGCATGGCCGGGTTGACGGGTTTGGGTGGGTATTGCACCCATTGGTCGAAGCGGCTGGCTGCGGCTGGGGGAGGGGCCGGGGTTTGGGCCGGGCTGGACACGGCCCAAACCAGCCACCCCAAGCCCAGTGCCTGGCGCAGGAAAGCGCCCACCCCAGCGCTCAAGCACTGGCAAGTGGTGTGGGGGGAGTGTGGGGGTTGAAAGTGCATTGGGTGTACCAACCGCAAGCGCCGCCTCCACCATCCATGGCAAAGGCCATGTGCAAGACAATGGCATTCATTGATCGGCGCGAGTTGGCAAAAATAAAGGGGCAAAAGCACTTTTTTGGTTTGAACCCCGTTGCGGCAGGACATGGGCCCCAAGTGACTGATTTATCTTGGTTTTCACAAATTTCGCCATAATGGACAGGGTTCAACCCAACGCAGTGGGCCCATTCCTTGAGACGCCCCTCGTGGACCCCAACAACAAAGGATGACATCATGCAACGCAGAACCCTCCTGAAAACCGGCGCGGCTGCCCTGTGTGCCAGCGTGGCTGCACCCAGCTTGCGGGCCCAAACCCTGCCCACGGGCAATGTGCGCATCGTGGTGGGTTTTCCACCCGGCGGCGGCACCGATGCCCTGGCCCGGGTGATGGCGGTCAAGTTGCAAGCCATGTGGAATGTGAATGTGGTCATTGAGAACAAAGCCGGTGCGGCTGGTGTGATTGCCGCCGATCATGTGGCCAAACAAAACAACGACGGCACCACCTTGCTGATGGCGCACATCAACAGCCATGCCATCGCACCCAGCTTGCAGCCCAAACTCGGTTATGCGGTCGAGCGCGATTTCACGCCCTTGGTGTTGGTGGGTGTGACGCCCAATTTGCTCATTTGCAACACCCAACAACCGGCCAAAACCGTGAAAGAGTTGGTCGAGTTGTGCAAGCAAAATCCCGGCAAGATCAGTTTTGCCTCGGCCGGTGGCGGTTCGGCCCAGCATTTGGCGCTGGAGATGTTCAAACTGCGTGCTGGCATCCAGGCCCTGCACGTGCCCTATAAGGGATCGGGCCCGGCCTTGACCGATTTGATCGGTGGACAGGTGCAATACTGCTTTGAGACCATGACCTCGGCCACACCGCATGTCAAGGGCGGCAAGGTGGTGGCCTTGGCCCAAACCCGCGCCAAGCGCGCCAAAGGCCACCCGGGCGTGCCGACCATGGACGAGCAAGGTTTTGCCGGTTTTGACGCCACCACTTGGTATGGCTTGGTGGGCCCGGCCCGCATGAACCCGGCCATGGTCAAGCGCATGAACGAGGACATGAACCGCGTCATGGCCATGCCCGATGTGCAAGAAAAGTTCGAGCAATACGGTGCCGAAGACGGGGGCGGAACCCCTGAAAAATTCAGCCAATTCATGGCCACCGAGCAAGAAAAATGGGCCCGTGTGGTCAAAGACGCCAAGGTGCAGGCCGACAGCTGAGCGCATCTCGGTTGGGCCCTTGCGGGGGGCGGCATTTGCCCGAGTTTTTGCCATGGAAGGCCATGGGTCAGCGCAACGCGTTCGGGAATTTCACCGATTGACCCATGGCTGGGCATCCCCTAAGGTTCTTACTTTTGACCTTTAAGGACCCTGCGCATGTTGAAACTGAGCATCAATGGCAAAAGCCACCAAGTCGATGTCGAGCCCGAAATGCCCCTGTTGTGGGTCCTGCGCGACCAGTTGGGCATGATGGGTACCAAATTTGGCTGTGG
>CAMDLJ010000128.1 GCA_945901665.1 Bordetella parapertussis
GCCCGCGCGGGCATTCCCTTGGAAGACATGGAGTTTTGGCAATTCCACCCCACCGGTGTGGCCGGTGCTGGTGTGTTGCTCACCGAAGGCTGCCGAGGCGAAGGCGCCATTTTGCTCAACAGCAATGGCGAGCGCTTCATGGAGCGTTACGCACCCACCTTGAAAGACTTGGCGCCACGTGACTTTGTCTCGCGCTGCATGGACCAAGAGATCAAAGAAGGCCGCGGTTGCGGCCCCAACAAAGACTATGTGCATTTGAAACTTGATCACCTCGGTGCCGAGACCATCATGAAGCGCCTGCCGTCTGTCTACGAGATTGGCCACAACTTTGCCAACGTCGACATCACCAAAGAGCCCATTCCTGTGGTGCCCACCATCCATTACCAAATGGGCGGCATTCCCACCAACATCCACGGCCAAGTGGTCACGCAAACCGCCACCGACCACAACGCGGTGGTGAATGGCTTGTACGCGGTGGGTGAATGCTCTTGCGTGTCGGTGCACGGCGCCAACCGCTTGGGCACCAACTCGCTGCTCGATTTGCTGGTGTTTGGCAAAGCGGCGGGCAACCACATCGTCGACTTCCACCAGAAAAACAAAACCCACAAGCCGCTGCCTGCCAATGCAGCCGACTTGTCCTTGGCCCGCTTGGCCCGACTCAATGGCAATGCCGACGGCGAATACGCCCAGGACGTGGCCAACGACATCCGCGCCAGCATGCAGTTGCACGCCGGCGTGTTCCGCACCCAAGCCAGCATGGACGAAGGCGTGAAAAAAATCGCCGACCTGCGCGAGCGCGTCAAACACATTGGGCTCAAAGACAAGTCCAACGTGTTCAACACCGCCCGCATCGAGGCCTTGGAGGTGGAAAACCTCATCGAGTGTGCCCAGTCCACCATGGAGTCGGCAGCAGCGCGTCATGAAAGCCGTGGCGCTCACACCGTCAACGACTACGGCGACACGCCAGAGCATGCCGCCGGGCGCAACGATGCCGAGTGGCTCAAACACAGCCTGTGGCACAGCGCCAGCAACAGCCTGACCTACAAGCCGGTCAAGCTCACGCCTTTGACGGTTGATAGCGTGCCGCCCAAAGTGCGCACTTTCTGAACCAGACCCTCCATCCCGGCAACCCTCTTTAGCAGCAAAAACACCATGAAACGCACGTTCAAAATTTACCGCTACGACCCTGAGCGCGATGCCAAGCCATACATGCAAACCATTCAGGTTGAGCTTGACGGCCACGAGCGCATGCTGCTCGACGCGTTGATGAAAATCAAAGCCCAAGACCCGACGTTTTCGTTTCGCCGCTCCTGCCGCGAAGGCGTGTGTGGCTCTGACGCCATGAACATCAATGGCAAAAATGGCTTGGCCTGTTTGACCAATATGCTCAGCCTGCCCGGCGACATCGTGCTCAAACCCCTGCCTGGCCTGCCTGTTATTCGCGATCTGATCGTGGACATGACACAGTTTTTCAAACAATACAACTCGATCAAGCCCTATTTGGTCAACGAGACCATGCCACCGGAAAAAGAGCGTTTGCAGTCCCCAGAAGAACGCGATGAGCTCAACGGCTTGTACGAGTGCATTTTGTGCGCCAGCTGCTCAACCAGTTGCCCATCGTTTTGGTGGAACCCGGATAAATTTGTCGGCCCCGCTGGCCTGTTGCAAGCCTATCGCTTCATTGCCGACAGCCGCGACCATGCCACCGCTGAACGACTCGACAATTTGGAAGACCCTTACCGCTTGTTCCGTTGCCACACCATCATGAACTGCGTTGATGTTTGCCCCAAGGGTTTGAACCCAACCCGCGCGATTGGCAAGATCAAAGAGTTGATGGTCAGCCGCACTGTCTGAACCCGTGCCATGAACGCCGTTGTCCACCCCCCCGAGGCTGATCTTGATTGGATCGGTGAACGGGCTTTGAGCAAGCTGCGCTGGCGTTGCCGCCGTGGCTTGTTGGAGAACGATTTATTTGTTGAACGCTTTTTCCAGCGCCATGCCCACAGCTTGACCCATTTTCAAGCCCGTGGCCTGACCCTGTTGATGGACCTGTCAGACAATGACTTGCTAGACCTTTTGCTTGGACGCACCTCAGCGCCCAGCGATGTGTCGGATGAATTCTCGGCTGTGCTGCAACTGCTGCGCGCCACGTCCATGCCTGCCACCTCCGCTCCCACCCCTGCCTAGGAATAACACCATGAAAATTGCAGATTACAAAGCCACCCTGTCTTTCAGCAACGGTCAACCCGGCATTGATATGCCGGTGTATCAAGGAAGCATCGGCCCCGATGTGGTCGATATCCGCAAGCTGTATGGCCAAACCGGCATGTTCACCTACGACCCAGGTTTTTTGTCCACCGCGTCTTGCCAATCCGCCATCACCTATATTGACGGTGACAAAGGCGAATTGCTCTACCGCGGTCACCCGATTGAACAATTGGCCACCCAGTGCGACTTTTTGGAAACCTGCCACCTGTTGTTGTACGGCGAGTTGCCCAATGCCAAAAAGAAGACCGACTTCACCACCTTGGTCACCAACCACACCATGGTGCACGAGCAAATGCAATTTTTCCTGCGTGGGTTTCGTCGCGATGCGCACCCCATGGCCGTGCTCACGGGTCTGATTGGCGGTCTGTCGGCCTTCTACCATGACAGCACCGACATCAATAACGCTGAACACCGCGAAATTGCGGCGATTCGCTTGATCGCCAAAATGCCTACCCTGGTGGCCATGGCCTACAAGTACAGCATTGGCCAACCGTTCATGTACCCCAAGAACGACCTGAAGTACGCCGGTAACTTTTTGCGCATGATGTTTGGCAACCCTTGTGAAGAGTACAAGGTCAATCCGGTGCTGGAGCGCGCCTTAGACCGCATCTTCATCTTGCACGCCGACCACGAGCAAAATGCGTCCACCTCGACGGTGCGTTTGTGCGGTTCTTCGGGCACCAACCCATTTGCCGCCATCGCCGCCGGTGTGGCCTGCTTGTGGGGCCCGGCCCATGGCGGCGCCAATGAAGCCTGCTTGAACATGCTCGAAGACATCCAAAAAATGGGCGGTGTGGCCAAGGTGGGTGAGTTCATGAACCAGGTCAAAGACAAAAATTCAAATGTCAAACTCATGGGTTTTGGCCATCGCGTTTACAAAAACTACGACCCCCGCGCCAAGCTCATGCAAGAGACCTGCAACGAGGTCTTGCAAGAGTTGGGTTTGGAAAACGATCCGCTGTTCAAACTGGCCAAAGCCCTGGAAAAAATTGCCCTGGAAGACGATTACTTTGTCTCGCGCAAGCTCTACCCCAATGTGGACTTTTACTCCGGCATCGTGCAACGCGCGATTGGCATTCCGGTGAACTTGTTCACCGGAATTTTTGCCCTGGCCCGCACCGTGGGTTGGATTGCCCAACTCAACGAAATGATTGGCGACCCCGAGTACAAAATTGGCCGCCCGCGCCAATTGTTCACTGGCGCCGAGCGCCGCGACGTGTTGCCCTTGGCCAAGCGCTGAGTCACCACCCCGCTGCGGCGGGGTTTTTTGTGCCCCCCTTTGCTTCACCTTGCCCCAGGATCACCATGACAGACTATGTCCCCTCAGCCGAGTTACAAGCCCGCGTTTTGGCGCGCCGCGGTCAACTGCACGCCTTCTCCCACATGGCGCCGCAACGCACCGCCTTGGTGGTGGTGGACATGCAAAACGCTTTTGTCAAAAAAGGGGCCGGCCACGCCTGGGTCCCGGCAGCGGCGGCCACTTGCGGTGCGATCAATCGACTGGCCGAGGCCTTGCGCCTCAAGGGTGGCACGGTGGTGTGGATCCTCAACACCTTCACCGAAGAGTCTTTGCACAGCTGGTCGCACTTTCACGAAAACCTCTCGTCCCCTGCAGGCCTGAAGCTGCGCAGTGAAACCATGTCCGCGGGTCACATGGGGCACGCTTTGTACAGCGACTTGAAAACCGAGCCCAGCGACTGGCAAGTGCCCAAAACCCGCTACAGCGCCTTCATCCAAGGTTCGAGTGACTTGCACGAACGCCTGCAAAAAGAGGGCGTTGACACGGTGCTGATTGCCGGCACGGCCACCAATGTGTGCTGTGAATCCACCGCCCGAGACGCCATGATGCTCAACTATAAAACCGTGATGGTCTCAGATGCTTGCTCAGCCTTCACGGCACAAGAACACGCGGCAAGCCTGGATTCGTTTTTACTGAACTTCGGCGATGTGCAAACCACCGAAGAGGTCATGACCCTGCTGCGCGCCAGCCAGCACTGATCAGCGCACCCGCGCCGCCGATTGGTTGGCGCATATCCAACCACTGGCAAAAGCACTCAGCAAGCCATTGCCGGACAAATAGCCCCACACCGCATTGCCGGATACACCGCGCGCTGCGCCGCCACCGGCAAACAAATTGGGCCAGGGCTGGCCTTGTTGCGACAAGACCTGACATTGGGCATTGATGTCCAAACCACCTTGGGTGTGAAACAGCGCGCCCGTCACCTTGAGCACATGGAAAGGGGCTTGCAGCACCCGCCCTATGCGCCGACCCCAGGCATCGACCTCACCGGGAACCATGGCCGCCAAAGTGGCCGATAGGCGCGCGGGGTCACAGCCCACCCATTGGGCAATTTGCCCGACATCGGCACTGGAGCGCACCGCACCAGCGGCCTGGGCATCGCGAAAATCAGGGAAGTCTTGGGCAAAGCGCAAGATCGGGTCATCAAACACGCACCAGGCCATGCCACCAGGCTGGGCCAAGACTTGGGTGGCGGCCTCGGAATAGCCTTGGTTTTCATCGTGAAACCGATCGCCATTTTGGTTGACCTGGATGCCCCCCTCCATCATCAAACCCCACGAGACCAAGGCACCCTGGGGCATGGCCCAGGAACCATGGCCTTGGTAGGCGCCCATGTCGGCCAATCGGGCCCCCATTTGTTGGCCCCAAGCAATGGCGCTGCCGTCGTTACCGGTGTGACCGGCAAAAACCGCGTCGGCCATCTCGGGCAGCCATTCGCGCAACATGGTTGGGTTGCCCCCAAAGCCATTGCAGGCCAAGACCAGGGCTTGGCAGGCCAAATACTCCATCTGTCCATCAGGCCGCTCATAGCCAACCCCCATCGCATGCCCTTGGGGGTGCAGCCATATCTCGCGCACCGTGGCCTGGGTCAACACATCCACACCCTCGCGCTGAGAGATATTTTGCAACTGGGCCATCAAGGCCGCACCAGAACGCTCAGGGGTGGAATGCATGCGCAAAGCCGAGTGACCTGGGTAGCGAAAACCGGTCAACACCTCCAACTGCAAGCCCAACGCCATCAAGCCGTCGATGGCTTGCGCCACGCCATGCGCATAGGCCTGCACCAAGTGAGGGGCCGCATCACCATGGGCCTTGGCTTGGATGTCTGTTGCAAACAGCGCCACGGAATCTTCAATGCCTTGTGCACGCTGCACCTGTGTGGCCGCCGCTGGGATAAAACCTGAAGACAACGCCGTGGAACCTGTGGGCTGCTCATCGCGCTCGAGCACCACCACCGCCACGCCAAGCTGGCGCAAACGGATGGCACACACTTGGCCACAAGCGCCGCCTCCGACCACCGCCACAGCCACCTCCGGGCAGCCCTCTGGCATGTGTTCTGCCGTTACCACGCGAACCGGGTTAGACATGCTGTTCTCCAAGGTAGAGGGGCTCAAAGCCCGAGGTAGCGGCGCTTGAGCTCGGGGTCAAGTGCCAAATCTTGGGCCGCGCCTTGCAAAGCGACCATGCCGTTTTCAATGATGGAGGCGCGGTGCGAAACGGCCAAGGACAGATCCAAACCAACTCCTGTGCAAAACGGTTCATTCGAGACGGCGGACTTTACACCAGTGCGTCCATAAGCTAAGAACTGGCCAGCAGCGGCACAATCACAGCCCTCACCCCAACCAAGCGGAGCCTCCATGCCCAATGAGATCCAAGACCTCAGCCACTTTGCCGCCCACGTGGATGTGGCGCACGCGCCAGCAGACATCCAGCGCCAACTCAACCGGGTGATTGCCGACACCTTGGCCGCGGTGGTTGGGGGTTCGGTCGAACCCGAACTGCGCGCCATGGCGCAGCGCTTGGCCCACAGCAGTGGGCCTGCGGTGTTGCCAGGACTGGGCCACCATGTGGCCGCCGATGCCGCAGCCATGATCAACGGCAGCGGTGGCACTTTTTTGGAAATGGACGAAGGCAATCGCTTCTCCCGCGGCCACCCCGCCGTGCATGTGCTGCCCGCGGTGCTGGCCCTGTGCCAAGAGCGGCAACTGGGCATGCGCGCATTTCTCAATGGGTTGCTGGCTGGTTACGAGGTGGGGTCTCGCATCGGCGCGGCCGCCCAATTGCGCGCCAGCATGCACCCGCACGGCACCTGGGGCACGGTGGGGGCAGCGGCGGGCTGCGCGCGCGCTTTGGGCTTGGACAGCCCCGCCATGCACGAGGTGATCAACATCAGCACTTCGTTGACCACCGCGTCCTCGAAAAAAACCATGCTCGAAGGTGGCTTGGTGCGCAATGTCTATGCGGGCTTGAGCAACCGCAACGGCTTGCTGGCGCTGCAGTTGTTTGAAAGTGGGTTTGGTGGTGAGCGCGATGGCATTGCATCCATCTTTGGTGAGGTGGTGTCTGAGCGCATCGACCTCGCCGTCTTGGTGCGCGGCCTGGGCAGCGAATGGCACATCGCCCAAAACTACTTCAAATTGCACGCCTGTTGCCGCTACAACCACGGCAGCTTGGACGCGGTGGATGCCATCGCCGCTGGCCCAGGCTTGCCCGATGTGAGCCAGATTGAGCGCATCGAGGTCGCCACCTACAACATCGCCTCCGAGTTGATCGACCCGGCACCGCGCAACACCTTGGCGGCCAAATTTTCGGTGCCCTTTGCGGTGGCCACCCGTTTGGTGCACGGTCACAGCAGACTGCCCAGCTTCACCTGGGAAGCGGTGCGCAACCCTGCGGTGTTGGCCTTGGCGCAAAAAGTGGTGGTGCGCGAAGACAAAGCCATGAATGCGCGACTGCCCCACGAGCGCCCCGCCCATGTGCGCATGCTGCTCACCGATGGCAGCGTGCGCGAAGCCGAAGTGGGCGTGAACCGCGGCGACGACGCCTCACCCTATACCGATGCCGAGTTGCACGGCAAATTCATGTCTTTGTGCACCCGGGTGTGGTCACCAGAACAAGCCCAATCGCTGGACCAAGCCACCATGGCACTGTCGTCCCAAGGCCCTGACCAAGACCGTGATTGGTCCGCGTGGTGCCAGATGCTGGCCCAAGCAC
>CAMDLJ010000129.1 GCA_945901665.1 Bordetella parapertussis
CTCGGGCCGCTGCGGGTCGAGGATGACCACACTCAAAGCGTCGGCGGGGATTTTCAGGCGCTCCAGGGCTTGGGCCAACTCGCTGGGTGGGGTGTTGGGCTTTTGCCCCCAAACCGGTCCAGCAAACCACAAGCACCAGGCGACCCAGCAAGCAGCCAGGCTGTTGGCAACCGGGCCCACGGGCCTCATGCCTGGGCCCAAGCTTGTTCACCCAAGTGGCGGGTGCGGCTTTCGCCTTTGCGCACCCGGTCGATGAGTTGGTCAATCTCCGCGCCCGTGGCTTCGGCACGGCGCGCCACACACAGCAACAGGTGCAGCGCAGGCATGTCCACATCAAGCTCCACCAAGTCGCCCGCCAAAATGTCTTTGTGCACGCTGCGGCGCAAGGTGCATGCCAAGCCCATATTGGCCTTGACCATGTCGCGCACCGTGCCGGCATCCTCTCCTTGGGCCGCGATCAGCGGGGTTTTCACACCCGCTTGCTGCAGCAAGGCATCCATGCAGCGCGCAAAGAAAGAGCCTTTGTAGGGTGTGATGAAGGCATGGCTTGACAGCTCTGACGGATCGATCTGGGTGCGCCGGGCCAAGGGGTGTGTGGGCGCGGCGATCAGGGCCAAGCGGTAGCGCCCGATCGGGTCGCATGGCCAAGCCGGGCGGTGCTCGGGGATGGTGAGGAAAAACGCCAAATCGACCGCCCCGCTTTGAAACAAGGCGGTGACCTCCTCATAAGTACCGGTGCGCGCGATCACCTCCAACTGCGAAAAGGCCTGCGACAGTGTGGCAAAGGTCGAGCCCAGCAGGGACTGGGCGACAAAGCGCTGCGCCGCAAAACGCAATTGCCGCCGTTGGGTGCCCAAATCCGCATGAATGGCCTGTGCCCGCTGCAAAGTTTCCTGGGCAAAGGCCAGCAGGGCTTGCCCGGCCGCGCTCAAGACGGGGGTTTGCCCAGGTTGGCGCACAAACAAGGCTTGGCCCAACTTGGCTTCCAAGCTGCGCATGTGCACGCTCACCGAGGGTTGTGAAATACCCAGCACCGCTGCGGCTTGACCAAAGCCACGGGCTTGCACCACGGTGGCAAAAACTTCCAAGCTGCGCAGGGTGAAGGGGGGCATGGGGCGGGCTAACCAGGGGTGGGTGGGGGTCATAGCCATATTACTATGGAGTCATAGTGTGACTGGGATGGCGCTCTTCGTGTGGGCCATGTCCAATCCTGACCAACCCCAACCAAAGGAGACCCGCATGTTCAACACCAAGCCAATGCGTTTTTTTCAAGCCGCAAGTGCCATCGCCTTGTTCGCTCTCAGCCCCTTATGCACTTGGGCGCAGGCGCCAGAGTGGCCCACCAAACCGGTGCGCATCGTCTCGCCTTATGCCGCAGGCGGCGTGGGTGATGTGTTGTTTCGCATCATTGGCCCGGCCTTGGAAGCCAAGCTGGGCCAGCGCTTCTTGATGGACAACAAAACGGGGGCGGCTGGCAATATTGGTACGGCGGAAGTGGTCAATGCCAAGCCCGACGGTTACACCTTGCTGATTGCGCCCACGGCCAATTACGCCGTCAATCAGCACTTGTTTGGCAACCTCAACTTTGACCCGGTGACGCAACTCGATGCGGTGGTCACCATCTCAGAGGCGCCCTTGATTGCGGTGGTCGGCCCCAACGGCCCCGCCAGTTTGAAAGAGTTGGCCCAAATGGTGCGCAGCAACCCGGGCAAATACAACTTTGGCTCGCCCGGCGCAGGCTCACCGACCCATTTGGCGGGCGTGTCGTTTTCACAGTTGCACGGCAACGCCATGATGCACATCGCCTACCGGGGTGGACCGCCGATGGTGATGGCCATGTTGGCCGGTGACGTGCAACTGGCCTTTCCCACCGTGACCACGGTGGCCACCCAACTCAAAGCGGGCAAGCTCAAAGCCGTGGCAGTGATGGGCAACCAGCGCATTGCCGATCTGCCGGGTGTGCCCACTGCGGTCGAGTCGGGCTTTCCCGAGTTGCTGTTTGGCAACTGGTGGGTGCTGTCTGCACCCAAGGGCACCGACCCCAAGATCGTGAACCGCTTGAGCGCAGAGGTGCGGGCCGTGTTGGCCGACCCGGCGATCCGCGCCAAGTTGGCTGAAGTGGGCCAAACCACCCTGGCCTTGGGGCCGCAAGAGTCCACTAACTTTGTGCGCACTGAAAGCAATCGATTCAAAACCCTGATCGAGCGCAACGGCATCAAATTGGAACAATGAAATTGAACACACCTGCATCCCAAGACATCATTGGCGTCGATATCGGCGGCACCTTCACCGACTTGGTGGGCTACCGCGATGGCGCTTTGGTGTTGGCCAAAACCCTGACCACGCCCGACAACCCCGCCTTGGGCGTGGCCACTGCTTTGAGCCTGAGCCAAACGCAGGTGGCCCATTTGGCCGAGTTTTTGCATGGCTCCACCATCGCCATCAACACCGTGCTGGAGCGCAAAGGCGCGCGCACGGCCTTGTTGACCACCGAGGGTTTTAGAGATGTTTATGAAATTGGGCGCGGCAATCGCCCCGAGGCGTTTGACCTGAACTTCAGCCGACCCAAGCCCTTGGTGCCGCGCGAGCTGCGCTTTGAATTGCGCGAGCGCTTGAACGCCCGCGGTGAGGTGTTGACGCCGCTGCAAGCCCAACAGGTGCTGGCCCTGGGAGCGCAGTTGCAGCAGATGGGTGTGGATTCGGTGGCGGTGTGTTTGTTGCACGCTTATGCCAACCCCGTGCACGAAATTGCCGCCGGCGCATTGTTGCGCCAGGCTTACCCGGGCATGTTTGTCACCTTGTCGCATGAAATCTTGCGCGAGTTCCGCGAATACGAACGCACCTCGACCACGGTGCTCAACGCGTATGTGGGGCCACGGGTGAAAAACTACTTGCAGCATTTGCAAACCGATGTGCGTGCCCAAGGCTTTCAAGGGGCCATGCACATCATGCGCTCCAACGGCGGCAGCATGTCGCTGGCGCACGCTTGCCAAGAGCCGGTGTCGATGATGGAGTCGGGTCCGGTGGCGGGCATGATCGCCGCCGGCCAAGTGGCGCGTTTGTTGGGCCACACCCAAGCCATTGGCTTTGACATGGGTGGCACCACCGCCAAAGCCACCTTGATTGTGGACGGCGTACCGGCGATTGAAGAGGGTTACTACATTGGCGGCTATGCCAGCGGGCAGCCCATGCAGCTGCCCGTGGTGGCCATCATCGAGGTGGGTGCTGGCGGGGGCAGCATTGCCTGGCGCGACAGCGCTGGGGGTTTGCATGTGGGCCCCCAAAGCGCGGGCGCCGCACCGGGGCCGGTGTGCTACGGGCGCGGCGGCACCGAGCCGACGGTGACCGATGCGAATGTGATTTTGGGTCGATTGAACCCACAGCGTTTTTTGGGCGGCGGCATGGCCCTGGACCGGGCCAGTGCCCAAGCGGCCATGGCGCGCCACGTGGGCGAGCCTTTGGGCTTGCCCGTGGATGAGGCGGCACTGGGCGTGGTGCGCATTGCCGACACCGCCATGGCCTTGGCCGTGCGGGCCGTGTCGGTGCGCAAAGGCGTAGACCCACGCGACGCGGCCATGATCGCCTTTGGTGGAGCGGGGCCTGTGCATGCGGCTGCTTTGTGCAAGGAGATCAACATCCCGACCTTGATCATCCCCAAAATGCCAGGTAATTTTTCCGCCCTGGGCATGCTGTTGGCCCCTTGGCGGCACGACTTTGTGCGCACCACCATGGGGGTGCTGGGACAGCTGCAACCAGCCTGGGTCGAGTCTGCATTTGACGAATTGGTGGGCTCGGCCCATGCCCAACTGCGCAAAGATGCCTTGGCGCCTGAGGTGGCCACACTGTCTTTTGCGGCCGACTTGCGCTACCGGGGGCAAGAGCACAGCATCCCCGTGCCCTTGGCCGCACCCCAAGACCTGATCGAGGCCTTGGACGGCGTGCGCCAAGCCTTCAACAGCTTGCACGACAGCCGCTATGGCCACGCCGCGGTCGGAGAAATGATCGAAGTGGTCAACCTGCGCTTGACCGCCAGTGTGCCCCGGCAAGACCATGCGGCACAGGGCTTTTTGGCCGCCCCTTGGGAAGCCGAAAGCCCCACGCCCGAGAGCTGGCGCGAGGTGATTTACAGCGACCCCCAAAAGCCGGTGCCGGCGCGTATCTTGTGGCGCCCCAGCCTGCCCTCTGGCTTTGAGGTGACCGGGCCTGCGGTGATCGAAGAGCCCAACTCCACCACCTTGGTCTTCCCCGGCGACCGTGCACGCATCAGTGCGCACGGTCACATCATCATTGACATCGACTTGCCCCAAGGAGTTTTGGCATGAACGCACCCACCACGGACACGCGGTCACGCTCGGTCAACCCGATCACCCAAGAGGTGGTGACCCATTCGCTCATCGCGTATGCGGAAGAAATGGCCTTGGCCCTGTGCAAGTCTGCCTACAACATGATGATTTACGAGGTGCGCGACTTTTGCTGCGGCCTGATCGATGTGCAAGGTCGCATGATTTGCCAAAACGAAGGCGGGCTGCCGATCTTTTTGGCCGACCTGGGCTTGGCGGTTCAAGACGGCATCGAGCGCTATGGCTTGGACGGCTTTGCGCCCGGTGACGTGGTGATCATGAACCATGCGGGCGTGTGTGGCCAGCACCTGAACAATGTGGTGGTCTACACACCCTGCTTTCACCAAGGCAAGGTGGTGGCTTTTGCCGCCAACCGCGCCCACTGGGTGGATGTGGGCGGCTTGCGCACTGGGTTTGGCAATGTGCAAACCTACGAGATTTTTCACGAGGGCATTCAGATGCGCTCGATCAAGTTGTACGAGGCAGGCCGGCGCAACGATGGCGTGTGGCAAATGATCCAAGACAACATCCGCTTCCCGCAAGCATCCTTGGGTGACTTGCGCGCGCAAATTGCCGCCTGCCAGTTGGGTGCCCGGCGCTTGGCCGAGTTGCACCAACGCTATGCCCTGGAAACCGTCAACGACTGCATTGCCCAAGCCTGGGACCAGGCCGAGGCACAGGCCCGCGCGGTGGTGGCCGCCATGCCCGATGGGCGCTACAGCGCCGAGTCGCGCCTGGACAGCGATGGGCGGCGCTTGGACGTGCCCTTGCGGGTCAAGGTGACGGTGGAGATCAAGGGCTCTGACTTCACCATCGACTACAGCGAAATGAACGAACAAGTCCCAGGGCCGCTCAACTCGGGCTATTCGGGCGGTTTGTCAGCGGCGCGGGTGGCTTTCAAAATACTCACCATGCCGCGCGCCCCCGTGAATGAGGGCTGCTTCAGACCGCTCAAGCTGATCTCGCCGGTGGGCACCATGCTCAACGCCCGACCGCCTGCGGCACTGGGCTTGTGGAGCATTGCCTTGCCCACGGTGATCGACACCTTGTTGCGCGCACTGGCTCCGGTTTTGCCCGGCGTGATTCCGGCCGCCCACAAAGGCGACATGGGCGGCTGCTCTTTTTACGGCCTGCGCGAGGGCAGCGGCGAGCGCTATGTGCTGATGAACATTTTTGGCGGCGGTTGGGGCGGGCGCCACCACGCCGACGGCGAGTCGGCGGCGGTGTCCATCTGCCAAGGTGACGTGCGCAACACGCCGGTGGAGTTGCAAGAAATCCACTACCCGTTTTTGCTGGAATACCACCGCTTGCGCCCTGACAGCGGCGGTCCAGGTCGCTTTCGCGGCGGCTTGGGCGTGGAGTTGAAGTACCGCGCTTTGGAAAAAAGCACGGTCAATGTGATGCTCGAACGCATCTTGGAGCCGCCATGGGGCACCAATGGCGGCCACGATGGGCGCAGCAACGCCGCCACCTTGAGCAGCTCAGGCACTGACCGACCCGTGACCAAAGAAAGCAACATCGCCTTGGCCCCCGGCGACACCGTGGTGTTTCGCACCGCTGGGGGTGGGGGCTATGGCGACCCCAGCCTGCGCGATCCACAAGAGATATTGGACGATTTGCGTCAGGGCTACATCACCCCCGCACAGGCCCAGGCCGATTACGGGCACAGTGGCGTTTTCCCAAACCAAGAGGTGAGCCCATGAGCACAGACTTGCACACAGCACGTTGGCAGCGCATCCAACAGGCCATGCGCAACCAAGGCCTGGACGTGTTGCTGTTGGCGGGCAATGCCTGGCGCAGCGACTACCTGCGCTATGCCGTTGACGTCACCCTCATGGAAGGCGAGGCCGTGGCTTTGATCACCCTGGACCAAGCGCCTCAGGTGTGGGTGCAACACCCGACCGAAGCAGCCCGCATTCAAGCTGAGCGCAGCTCATTGCAGGTGCACCATGCCGCCAATTTCCAAGCGGCGGCGTTGCAAGCCCTGGCGCAAAGGGGCAGCACCCGCCAAGCGGCGGCACCCAGTTCAGCACTGCCCTGGGGCTTGGCGCAAGGCCCGTGGGCCCAAACCATCGAGGCCACCACGGCCTGGCTGGACGAGTTGATGGTGAACAAATTGCCCGAGGAAGCCGATGCCGTCGAGCGCGCTGCACTTTTGGCCGACGCGGGGTATGCCGTGTTTGCCCAAGCGGCGCGGCCCGGGCGGCGCGAGTTCGAACTGGTGGCCGACACCGAGGCCTGGCTGCGCACCCAATCATGCCCAGAGAACTTCATGATCGTGGGTTCGGGCGGCGTAGAAGTGCGCGGCATGCACCCACCCGGCGACCGGGCACTGGTCGAGGGGGACCTGGTCACCACCGAACTCACGCCCTGCGTGGACGGTTACTACGCCCAAATATGTCGCACCCTGGTGGTGGGTCAGCCCAGCGCCGCCCAGCGCGATGCGTATGCCGTGTTCAGCCAAGCCTTGGATGCCGGCATTGCTGCCGTGCGCCCCGGGGCCACCCACGGCGACATTGCCCGGGCCCAAAACGCGGTGTTTCGCCAGCATGGCTTGGGCGAATATGTGGGGCCCGAATACACCCGCGTGCGTGGCCACGGCATGGGTTTGTATGTGGATGGCCCGCATGTGCTGGAAGACGTGAGCTTGGTGCTGGTGGCAGGCATGACCTTGATCGTCCACCCCAACACCTATCACCCGGCGGTGGGCTATATGGTTTTGGGCGACACGGTGCGGGTGACCGCAGAAGGCTGCCGGGTGCTGACCCACACCACCCGAGCGTTGATCTCGGTGACCCCATGAACCCCCTGGCTGACAAAGGAGCAACACCATGCGACGCGGATTGATGAGTTGGTCACACCAAGAAATGCCCCCAAAGCGCTTGCAAGCCCGT
>CAMDLJ010000130.1 GCA_945901665.1 Bordetella parapertussis
TGAGGGCGAGCAGTCCACGCGCGCTGGCCACACTTTCATGTCGGTGATTGTGCAAATCATGCTGATCGACTTGGTGTTTTCGCTGGACTCGATCATCACCGCCGTGGGCATGGTCGACCGCATCGAAATCATGATTGCAGCGGTGATGGCCTCAGTGGTTTTGATGATGGTTTTTGCCAAAGCCATTGGTGACTTTGTCTCCAATCACCCGTCCATCAAAATGCTGGCGCTCAGTTTTTTGGTGTTGGTGGGCGTGGTCTTGATTGCCGAAGGTTTTGAACACCACATTCCCAAGGGCTATGTGTACTTTGCGATGGCTTTTTCAATGATCGTTGAAATGATCAACATTCGTTTGAGGAAGCGCTCCAGCCAAGTGGTGACATTGCACAAGCAAGACCCGATGGCTTGAATGACCAGCGCTTGTCAGGCCAGCACCTCACGATGTGCCTGAGCCCATCAACCCCGCAAAATCAAAGCCGACCCCAATACCGCCATGGCCGCGCCGCACCAAGCGCCGGCGGCGGGTCGGCGCCGATAAACACCCCACAACAAGGGCAGCAACAGCACGGGTGATAGGGACGAAAACAGGCCCACCAAATTGGCCGGTCCGGTTATGAGGGCTTGCAAAATCAAGGTCATGCCCACGCCCATGGCAATGGTGGCGCTGGCCCAGGTGTGAAAAGCGGTTTTCAGCGTCATGCGCTGCTGAATTTGGGCCACTTGAGCGCCTGCCCACCACAAAGCCGCATGGGCCAAAAAGCTCGCGCTGGTGCGCACCGCCGAAGCCGCAATGGCATCCATGCCATCGGTCATCATGGGTTTGATCATCAAGGTGGCCACCGATTGGCACAAGGCGGCCAACAAGCCCAGGGCCACACCGACGGCCAAAGGGCCACGGGTGCTCTCCCAAGCATGGGTCTCACTGCCACGCCGCCCCCAGGCAATGGCCACCATCACACCCGACACCAGCAAGCTCGCGCCAAGCAATGTCCAGCCCCACAAGGTTTCACCCAAAAATACCCAAGCCAAACAGGCAGAGAACAAGGCGTGGGAGGCAAACAAAACACCGCTGCGCCGCGGGCCCAATCGGTTCATGCAGGCAAACAAAGCTGTGTCGCCAATGAAGATGCCGATCAAGCCCGACAAAGCCAACCACGCCACGCTGGGCCCGTCCAAGCTGCGCCATTGACCGGTGTACAAAGCCACAGCCCACAACAAAACCAGGGCAAAAAACAAACGCCAGCGGGTGAAAGAAAAAGCCCCCAATTGGCTGGCGGCAGTGGCAGAAAACAAGCTGCCAAAAGCCCAGCACAAAGCGGCCAAGGCCGCCAGTAATTCCGCTGGCAAGGGGCTCAGCTGCCAGCCACCATCATGCGGTTGATGAGCACCGAGCCCACGGTCTTGGCACCCATGTTGTAGGTATCGGCTCCCACGGCCTGAATGCCTTGGAACATGTCTTTGAGGTTGCCCGCAATGGTGATCTCTTGAACGGGATAGGCAATTTCGCCCTTCTCGACCCAAAAGCCACTGGCACCGCGGGAATAGTCACCGGTCACGCCATTCACGCCTTGGCCCATCAACTCAATCACGAACAAGCCCGTGCCCAGTTTCTTCAGCATGGCGGGCAAGTCATCGCTGGAACGGGTCTGGCTGGAAGTCAGGCTCAAGTTGTGCGATCCACCCGCATTGCCAGTGGTGGGCATGCCCAATTTGCGCGCCGAGTAGGTGCTTAAAAAATAGCCCTGCACCCGGCCATCGTCGACCACTTTGCGCGAGCGGGTGATCACCCCTTCTTCGTCAAACGGTGAGCTGCCTTTGCCACGCATGACATGCGGGTCTTCGTGCATCTGTATGTGCTTGGGAAAAACCGCTTGGCCCATGCTGTCGAGCAAAAAGCTGCTTTTGCGGTAGAGAGATCCGCCGCTGATGGCATGCACAAACGAGCCCATCAGCCCGGCTGCCAAGGTGGATTCGAACAACACCGGGCATTCGATGGTGGCCAACTTGCGCGAGCGCAAGCGGCTCAGCGCCCGCTCGGCGGCATAGCGTCCCACGGCTTGCGGGGCAGCCATGTCGCTGGCGCGGCGCATCGAGGTGTACCAAGCATCGCGTTGCATGTCGTCATCTTGATCGGGCGACGCCGCAATCGGGGCCACCGACAAGCTGTGGCGCGAACTGGCATAGCCGCCTCTAAAGCCATGGGTATGGGCACTGAAAAAATGGCTGTGCTGGGCCGACACCGAAGCGCCTTCGCTGTTGACGATGCGCGCATCGGTGTCCAAAGCGGCCGCCTCGCAGCGCAAAGCCAATTCGGCCGCGCCCTCGCTGGTGATGTCCCAAGGGTGGAACAAATCCAAATCAACATGTTGATGGGCAATGTCTTGGGCGTCGGGCAATCCCGCCATGGGGTCCTCGGCGGTGAAGCGGGCAATGTCATGGGCCGCTTGCACCGTGCGCTCAATGGCCGCCGTTGAAAAGTCCGAGGTGCTGGCGTTGCCCCGGCGGTTGCCAACATAAACGGTCACGCCCAGTGATTTGTCGCGGTTGCGCTCGACCGTCTCCAGTTCGCCTTTGCGCACCGACACACTCAAGCCACAGGCTTCCGAGGCTTCGGCCCCCGCATCGGTGGCACCGAGTTTTTTGGCGTGCGCCAGGGCATGGTCAACCAAGGCCTCAAATTGGTCTCGTCGATGGCTGAAACCAGCGTATTCTGGGGAGGTGTTGGCAGCGTGGCCGCGGTGTGTGGGGGTTTGGTGCATAGCGGCGGCTATGATACTTGCCCCAGGTGATGTAGCTCGCACACCCGGTTACAAACCCACAGAACATGGCACGCAAACCCAAAAAAGGCTACTTCGTCAAAGGTCAATTCGTGGCCGAAGGCAGCGAGGAAGACCTCGCCCTGAAACGCGAGGCCAAAGGCAATGAAGGCACCAGTAAAACTGACCTCAAGCGCGAAAGCGTTGAGCTGCAAAAGCTGGGTGAAGACCTGATGGACTTGCGCAGCGCGTTGATGCTGCGCCTGACCAGCCAAGGCCATGTGGACGAAAAACTATCAGACGCACTGGTTCATGCGCGGCAAATCACCAACTTTGAAGGCCGGCGTCGGCAAATGCAGTTCATTGGCAAACTCATGCGCAAGTTGCCCGAGGAGGCCTTGCAAGCGGTGCGCGATGCCTTGTTTGAGCAACACAGCGGCAGTGCCAGCGAAACCCTGTCGCTGCACCTGAGCGAGCAGTGGCGCCTGCGCTTGATCGACAACGATGCGGCCCTGGATGAGTGGGTCGCCCAACACCCCGACACCGACATCCAACAACTGCGTGCCCTGGTGCGCCAAGCGCGCAAAGACCACCTGAGCGACGCCAAAACCGTCTCCCAAGGCTTGGCACCGCGCCAAGGCCGGGCCTTTCGCGAACTGTTTCTCCTCATCAAGTCCCAGCTCAACACCAGCCATGCCTGATACACCAGCCCCCTTGCCTGCTTTGGAGCGTGTTCGCATTGGCATCGTCTCCATCAGCGACCGTGCCTCCAGCGGTGTCTATGAAGACAAAGGCCTGCCCGCCCTGCGCGATTGGCTGGGCCTAGCGCTGCGCAACCCCATCGATTGGGAGCCCCGCCTGATTGCCGATGAACAAGCGTTGATCAGCCAAACGCTGATTGAACTCGTCGACTTGGGATGCGATTTGGTGCTGACCACGGGCGGCACCGGCCCGGCCAAACGCGACGTGACGCCCGAGGCCACTCTGGCCGTGGCGGACAAAGAAATGCCTGGCTTTGGCGAACAAATGCGCCAAATCAGCTTGCGCTTTGTGCCCACCGCCATTTTGTCGCGCCAAGTGGCCGTGATCCGAGGCCAAAGTCTGATCATCAACCTGCCTGGCCAACCCAAGTCGATTGCCGAAACCCTGGAAGGCCTCAGAGACGACCAGGGCCAAACCCTGGTGCATGGGATTTTTGCGGCTGTGCCCTACTGCGTGGATTTGATCGGTGGGGCGTACATGGAAACCGATGACGCGGTTTGCAAAGCCTTCAGGCCCAAATCGGCCCAGCGCGCAAAAACGGCTAAATAAGTGTGCTCAGCGCACAAGGCCCCATGGCTGCGCACCTTTGCATGAAAAAGGCCTTTGGGCGAGCGCCTTAAAACTCGAAATAAATCTCACCGAAGTGCAGCACCAAAGGCTCTCCGCCGTGCTCCTCGTGGGTATTCCATGACAATAATTTGGCGTCTTGCACCAAGTGGTAAAGCAAGGCGTCTGAAAAAGTTGAAAAATTGTCCAGGTTCAGTGCGTTGCGGTCTTCGGCGTTCAAATACCAGGGGCCCTCTTCGGTGCTCGGTGGGGTGATGGTCAATGAGGTTTTGAACAGCGGCATCATCAAGCCAAATTGCTCAATGGTGTATTCCAATTCACCGCTCCAGCACCCCCGCTTCTCCCACAGGAGCGTCATGCTCACCGGGCGAATTTTGAGGGTTTTCATTCGATCAATCGATTGAGCTTTTCGGTCTCGCCGAGGGCGGCTGGCGATGAAGCCTGGGGCAGATGATCGGGTTTGTGCCCAGCACTCAATTGCTCGATGGCCTGGCTCAGTTGCAAAATTTGTTGCTCCTGGCGGGCACAGGTGTCAATCAAGCCACGCAATGCCACGCTGATGGGGTCGTCCGATGCCGTCACGCCGTAGGCCGAAAAACCCATGCGCTGTGCCGCCGCTTCGCGCTGGTTATCGGCTTTGGCATCGGCCAAGATGATGCGCGCCGGGTTGCCCACGGCTGTTGCGCCTGCAGGTACCGGCTTGGTCACCACCGCATTGGAGCCAATGCGCGCGCCATCTCCCACGGTGAACCCGCCCAACACCTTGGCCCCCGCACCCACCACCACGTCGCAGCCCAAGGTGGGGTGGCGTTTGGTGCCTTTGTACAAAGACGTTCCACCCAAGGTCACGCCTTGGTAAATGGTGCACCCGTCACCAATGACCGCGGTCTCGCCCACCACCCCACCCATGGCGTGGTCAAAAAACACCCTGTGCCCAATGCGCGCTGCGGGGTGGATTTCAATGCCTGTGAGCCATCGTGAGATATGCGATACAAAACGCCCCAGCCAGCGCAAGCCCCAACCCCAACAGCCATGGGCCAAGCGGTGCAAGATCAAGGCGTGCAAGCCCGGGTAGCAGGTCAACACCTCCCAGCGGCTGCGCGCGGCGGGGTCGCGATCCAGGATGCACTGGATGTCGGATTGGATTCGGGCAAACATGAGGCCGCGAGTTTATCGCTTGCCCTCGTTTTTCGCCTGCGCCGCTTGCGACATGCTTTTAGCGATGCCGCGCAGGATGTGAATTTCTTCGGCCGTGGGTGCCGCACGATTGAACAGCTGTTGCAAGCGAGGCATGAGTTTTTTGGGGGCCTGCGGGTTCAGAAATCCCAATGCCACCAAGGCCTCCTCCCAATGCTTGAGCATGCCCGCCACACTGGCTGCGTCGGCGGGCTGTGCTGAGTCCGTCGCATCAGGGGTCTGGCTGGGCGCAAAGCCGCCCAAGGCCAGTCGCCACTCGTAAGCCAATACCTGGACCGCCGCGCCCAAATTGAGAGAACCAAAATCAGCGGCAGTGGGAATTTGCAGGCACACATGGGCTTTGTAAACATCCTCATTGCGCATGCCAAAGCGCTCAGAGCCCAGCAAAAAAGCCACGCCTGTGGGGGGCGGTGTTTGCGCCACCAATTCAGCCAGGTGCTCACGTGGGTGCCGGGTCGGTGGGCCAAAGTCGCGCGGCGTCATGGCCGTGGCGCACACATGGCTGATGCCGTCCAAGGCCTCGTCCAGGGTGGCCACGATGCGGGTGCGCGCTAGCACATCCAAGGCACCGCTGGCGCGTTGGATGGTTTCCTCGCGGCGCAGCACATTGGCCCAGCGCGGGGCCACCAACACCATGTCGTCAAAGCCCATCACCCGCAGGGCACGGGCGCAAGCCCCGACATTGCCGGCGTGGCTGGTTTCGATCAAAACAAATCGGGTTTTCATGGCTTTCACACAGGGCCCTGTCCACTTGAACTGGGCGCACACCGAGCGACAAGGCCCGGGGGCTAAAATGCCATTGTCGCCGCCTGCATCGTCAGGCGTTTTTCATGCTCTTCACGTGTTTGGCCCGGTCTCACCGAGGTCAACACGACACACAATCCATGTCCTCCTCCCTGCATCCCATGCTCAACGTGGCCATCAAGGCCGCCCGCGCCGCTGGCGCCATCATCAACCGCGCTGCGCTGGACGTGGAGGCGGTGCGGGTGACGCAAAAAACCGCCAACGACTTTGTCACCGAGGTGGACCAAGCCTGCGAGCAAGCCATCATCGACACCTTGCTCATCGCCTACCCTGATCACGGCATCCTGGCCGAAGAGTCGGGCCAAACACGGGGCAACCAGCGCAGCGATTTCCAGTGGATCATCGACCCACTGGACGGCACCACCAACTTTATCCACGGCTTTCCCGTTTATTGCGTGAGCATTGCTTTGGCCTTCAAAGGCCGCGTCGAACAAGCGGTGGTCTACGACCCCACCCGCAACGATTTGTTCACCTCTACCCGGGGTCGCGGTGCTTTCATGAACGAGCGGCGCATCCGGGTGAGCAAGCGGTTTCGCCTCAACGAATGCTTGGTCTCCACCGGTTTTCCGTTTCGCCCGGGCGACGACTTCACCCAATACCTGCAAATGATGAACGAGGTGATGCAACGCACCGCAGGAATCCGCCGCCCCGGTGCCGCAGCGCTGGACATGGCTTATGTGGCCGCCGGTTATTGCGACGGTTTCTTTGAAAAAGGCTTGCAGCCCTGGGACATGGCGGCCGGCTCGCTGCTGATCACCGAAGCCGGTGGCTTGGTGGGCAACCTTTCAGGCGAATCTGACTTTTTGCACCAAAAAGAATGCCTGGCTGGCAACCCCAAGGTTTATGCCCAGTTGGTGCACATCCTGGGCAAGTACTCCAAATTTGCCAGTGTGGACGACAAAATGGCTGCTTCTGAGGCCACGACCAGCACCCTGCAAGGTCCCCACGCCGCTGCGGACAAACCTGCCAGCGCTTGACCAGATACCGGTATCCGCCATGGAGACGGCCGCCCACACCCCCATGATGCAGCAGTACTTGGCCATCAAGGCCGAGTACCCGGACACGTTGGTGTTCTACCGCATGGGGGATTTTTACGAGCTGTTTTTTGCCGACGCAGAAAAGGCCG
>CAMDLJ010000131.1 GCA_945901665.1 Bordetella parapertussis
CCCGCCCTCAGGTACAACGCGTTGTCCACCACCTCAAAGCTGGCTGCGTCTGCGCCGCTCAAGCTGATGGTGTTGCTGCCCAGCGCGTCGTCGGTGATGGCGATGTCAGCCACCTTGGTGCGGTTGGTGGTGCTGGTGTCCTCAGCGATGGCGTTGCTGGTCAGCGCTGAGGTCAAAGCCACCGCGGTGGGGGCCTCGTTGACATCGGTGACCGACAGGGTGTAGCTGGTGCTGAGCGCCGTGCTGCCGCTGACTGTGCTGTCGGCCACGTTGACGCTCACGGCATAGCTGGGCTTGGCCTCGAAGTTGAGCGCCACACCCGCCCTCAGGTACAACGCGTTGTCCACCACCTCAAAGCTGGCTGCGTCTGCGCCGCTCAAGCTGATGGTGTTGCTGCCCAGCGCGTCGTCGGTGATGGCGATGTCAGCCACCTTGGTGCGGTTGGTGGTGCTGGTGTTCTCAGCGATGGCGTTGCTGGTCAGCGCCGGTGTCAAAGCCACCGCGGTGGGGGCCGTGTTGGTGCCAGGGACGGTGCTGGTGGTGTTGAGGTTATTGGCCAGGGTAGGGGTCGTGCTGGGGGTCGTGCTTGGGGTCGTGCTTGGGGTCGTGCTTGGGGTCGTGCTTGGGGTCGTGCTTGGGGTCGTGCTTGGGGTCGTGCTTGGGGTTACCTCTTTTTTGCCCGATGATGCCGCTGCGACCACGCCCACACCCAGTGCAAAAGCGCCAATGGCCGCGCCCGACATGCCCACACCGGCGGCCGTGGTGGCGGCCATAGCGGCCGCAGTACCCGTGCCAGCGGCGCTGGCCGCTGCTGCCCCAGCGGCTGTGGGGGCCGCAGCGCCTGAGGCAGCGGCGGCCGTGCCTGCCGCTTGAGGGGCGACAGCGCTGGCGGCACTGCCAGCCTCGGTGGCGGTCAGGGTCGCTGCGCTGCTGGTGGCACTGGTGGTGGCGGCTTCACCCAACTGCGCGGGCGTGAGGGGCGATTGCCATTGGGTCTTTTGAAGCGCAAAGCCGCCTTCAGTGGTGGTGACATTGAAAGCCTCGGGCCAATGCGCGTCCTGGCCATGCCAAAAAATCAATTGCGCGTCGCTGCCCGCGATGGGCTGGCCGGTTACCAAGCCGTCCATTCGCCAAGATTGGTCGCCCAACTCGATTTCCAAATGGTTGTCGGTCGTGGCAAAAAAGCCGCTCAGCACCAGCCCTGCCGATTGGGCATTGGACAACCACAGGTCGTCGCCATGGCGCAGCACCAACACGGGCTGATCGGCAGGGGTCAGGGCCTCGGTTGGGTCGGGCTTGGCACGCAGGCCAAGGCGGTAGCGCCGACTGCCCAGCGCTTGGAGGGTTTGGGTTTGGCCCGGTATCAGCCACAGGCCTTGGCTGCCGTGGGGGCCCAGCACCGCACCAGCTTGGGGCGGCCCGAGAGATGGGGAAACGTCCAACCACAAGCCGCTGTGGGGCTTGGAAGCTGAGCCTGCGCTGGCGCGCGCAGCATTGATTGGCAGTTGGTTTTTGGCAGCCACGATCGGGTGCATCAACCCCCCTCAAGCCCAGGGGCTTGCACGGTCGACACAATAATTCACATAAAGTGTAAATTATTCTATATAAATCACATAAATAACAATATCCACACAATAATGCATGATTCATTTGTTATTCGTAACAATTAATTACATTTGGGGTGGTTTGGTCGACCTGGCGCATCTGTCAAAAGGCAAATGGGCCATGGCCTGGTTGGGCCGATGGGCGCATCCGGCACCGTGGGTCAGGGGGCCGCGCCAGATTGGGCAGCACCACTGGTCACATCGCATGGGTGAGAGGGGGTCGGGTGGCGCTGACTTTTGCGCGAAGCCTGCCTCAAGGCTGCGCGTGGCACGCTTGGGGCGTGGTGTGGATGGCTTGGGAGCCCGGGCTTGGCCGGGGGGGCCGTGGCTCAGCCGTGATTCAACCGGGGGTTAGGCAGCTTGGGGCTTGGGCAGACTGGTGGCGTGGCCTTTGTAGTCGGTCCAGCACTGGCGGGTGAAGTCGTACAACTTGCAAGCGCGCGCGGTTTGGAAGTACCAGCGCCATGAAAAACGTTGCACGATGATGCGCCCGGGCAACAGGTTTTCCAGTTTGGCCTGGGCTTGCTTGAGTTTGTACAAGGGGATGCTCATGTCCACATGGTGCGCGGTGTGCTCCATGATGTGGTGCATCAAGGTGCCAAACTGGAAGGGAAAGGTCAGGTGCACCGTGGTGGAGACAAAAGGCTGGGCCTTGGACCAAGCGCTGCGGTCGTCGTGCCACGACACTTTGACATGGGTGTGGTGCACATACACCACAAAACCAATCATGGCGCACCAAAATAAAAAGGGCACCACGCCGCCCATGAGCAGCACCAGGGGAATCGACTGGTCAAAAGCGATGGACCCGGCGACCAAACCGCCCAGCCAGGCCAGGGCAAAGGCGCTGACCAGCCAGCTGTCTTTGGTGAAGATGGGGCGGCGGGTGGGCATTTCTTTGGCGCTGGGGAAAATCATTTTTTTCCACCAAATTTCGATCATGTAGTACAGGCCCGGTGCCCAACCGCTGCGGTAGATGCGGTCAAGCAAACGGCCCATGGGGCTGAGTTGGGCAAATTCTTCTTGGGTCAATGGGGCCCAAACAAAATCGAAGCCTTTGAGGTTGGTGTAGCCGTGGTGGACCACGTTGTGGCCAATGTCCCACAGGCTGTAGGTGGTGAGGGAGGGCAAAAAGGCGATGCGCCCCACCCATTTGTTCAGGCCCCGGTGCCGGGTCAGGCTTTGGTGGCAAGCGTCGTGGCCAATGATGAACAAGCGCCCAATCATGAAACCTGCGGCCACAGCGCAGAGCAATTTGGCCCACCAATCGCCCAACGCAACAGTACCCAACATGAGGGCGGCCCAGATGCACAGGTCGACAACCAGCAAGACCAAGGCTTTGACGGTGGCTTGTTCGGACAGCGGCACCAGCCATTCGCGAATGACTTTGCGGTGGGGCATGGGCTCGTGGGGCGCGATGGGCTGTTCGGTGGGGGTCATCTTGAAGGCGTGGGCACGCGGTAAAACTGCTCAACAAAGGCCTGGCCAATGATTCAAGGCCTGGGCTTGGGTGGGGACGATTCTACAAAACCCGCTTGGCGGCGTGGTCAGAGGGTCTTTGCCCTGGCGCCGTGATGGGGACGGGTTCACGCCACGGTCATGGCTGCGTGTCAAAATGATAGCCATACCAACCAGGACTTTGAATGCCATACCGTTCGACCAAGATCGTTGCCACCCTCGGGCCGGCATCCAATACGCCACAAATTTTGGAGGAAATGATCCGTGCGGGGGTGAATGTGGTTCGGCTCAATTTCAGCCACGGTACCGCGCAAGACCACATCGATCGCGCCCAAATGGTGCGCGAGGCGGCCAAGCGGGCTGGGCGCGAAGTGGCCATCATGGCCGATTTGCAAGGGCCCAAGATTCGGGTGGGCAAGTTTGAACAGGGCAAGGTGATGCTCGAGGCCGGCCAGCCTTTTGTGTTGGACGCTTCACGCACAGAGTTGGGCGATAACCACGGGGTGGGGCTGGATTACAAAGAGCTGCCGCGCGATGTGGTGGCGGGCGATGTGTTGCTGCTCAACGACGGCCTGATTGTCTTGACGGTCAACAAGGTGCAAGGCGAGCAGGTCCACACCATGGTGAAAATGGGCGGCGAGTTGTCCAACAACAAGGGCATCAATAAAAAGGGCGGCGGCTTGACCGCCCCCGCCTTGACCGCCAAAGACATGGACGACATCAAAACCGCCATGTCGTTTCAGGCCGATTATTTGGCCGTGAGTTTCCCCAAAAACGCCACTGACATGGAAATGGCACGCCAGCTGGCCAATGTGGCGGCGGCGCAATACAAGCACAAGCCGGGTTTGATCGCCAAGATTGAGCGCGCCGAGGCGATTCCGCGTTTGGAGGAAATTTTGCGCGCCTCCGACGGCATCATGGTGGCGCGCGGCGACTTGGCGGTGGAGGTGGGCAACGCCACCGTGCCCGCTTTGCAAAAACGCATGATCAAAATGGCCCGCGAGATGGACAAAGTGGTGATCACCGCCACCCAAATGATGGAGAGCATGATCACCAACCCAGTGCCCACCCGCGCTGAGGTGAGTGACGTGGCCAACGCGGTGCTGGACGGCACCGACGCGGTGATGCTCAGCGCCGAAACGGCAGCCGGCAAATACCCACTGGAGACGGTGATCGAGATGGCCCAAATTTGCCTGGCCGCCGAGTCGGCCGAATTGGTTGAGCTGGATGCCGACTTCACGGGCAAGACCTTTGACCGCATCGACCAAACCATTGCCTTGGGCGCCTTGTTCACCGCCCACCATTTGGGCGCCAAGGCCATCGTGGCCTTGACCGAATCGGGCTCGACGCTGCTGTGGATGAGCCGTCACCGCATCCACATCCCGATTTATGCCCTGACCACCCAACAAAGCACCCAACGCAAGATGGCGCTGTACCGCAATGTGCGCCCCTTGCTGATGGACACCAGCGCCGACCGCGACACCGCCTTGGCCCAGGCCGAGGCGCACCTGAAGTCTCGCGGCATCATGCAAACAGGGGATGTGTACGCCATCACCTGCGGCGAGCCCATGGGCTCGCCCGGCGGCACCAATATGCTCAAAATCTGCAAGGTGGCCTGAAGCCAGGCCTGGGCGCCAGGACCTCCATGCAGGCCCGTCAGGCCCATGAACGGCACCGCCCCGCACGTGGCCCTGGCCCTGACCTAAAATCCCACCTCAATAGTTCTCACCCCATCAACCCCCAAAGGAAAACCCGTGGCCCTCGTTTCCATGCGCGAATTGCTTGACCATGCCGCTGTACACGGTTATGGCATCCCCGCCTTCAATGTCAACAACCTCGAACAGGTGCAAGCGGTGATGGCCGCGGCCGACGAAACCGGCGCCCCGGTGATCTTGCAAGCCAGCGCCGGTGCGCGCAAATATGCGGGCGAGCCCTTCATCAAGCACATGATCCAAGCGGCGATTGAGTCCTATCCACACATTCCGCTGGTGATGCACCAAGATCACGGGCAAAACCCGTCGGTGTGCGAGGGCGCGATCAAGCTGGGCTTTAGCTCGGTGATGATGGACGGCAGCTTGGAGGCCGATGGCAAAACCATTGCCAGCTACGAGTACAACCTGCGCGTGACCCAAGAGGTGGTGGCAATGGCACACAAACTGGGCATCACCGTCGAGGGCGAACTGGGCTGCCTGGGGTCGCTGGAGACCATGCGGGGCGACAAAGAGGACGGTCACGGCACCGACGCCACCATGACGCGCGAGCAGTTGCTCACCGATCCCGAGCAAGCCGCCGACTTTGTCAAGCAAACCCAGCTCGATGCCTTGGCCATCGCCATTGGCACCAGCCACGGCGCGTATAAGTTTTCGCGCAAGCCCACGGGCGACATCTTGGCCATTGACCGCATCCAAGCCATCCACAAGCGCATCCCCAACACCCATTTGGTGATGCACGGCTCCTCCAGCGTGCCCCAAGACCTGCTGGCCAAGATTCGCCAATTTGGCGGCGACATGAAAGAGACCTACGGCGTGCCGGTCGAAGAAATCCAAAAGGCCATCAAATTTGGCGTGCGCAAGATCAACATCGACACCGACATCCGCCTGGCCATGACCGCCGCTGTGCGCCAGTTTTTGCACGAAAACCCCGACAAATTTGACGCCCGCGAATGGCTCAAGCCCGCGCGCGAGGCGGCCAAGCAAATTTGCAAAGAGCGCTACATCCAGTTTGGTTGCCAGGGACAAGGCAGCAAGTTCAAGGCCACGCCCATGCCCATGATTGCGGCCAAATACAGCCAAGGTTTGTTGGCGCAACTGGTCAACTGATCTGTTGCCAAGCGGTTTTATACACAAAAAATGTGTATAAAATAAGGGCTCCTTCACCCAGGAGCCCTGCATGGAAACCCGCACCAACATTGTTTTAGATGACGCCTTGGTCAACCAGGTCATGGCGCGCGCTGGCGTGAAAACCAAAAAAGCCGCCATCGAAGCCGCCCTCAAGGCCTATATCCGCAAGCCTGACTACAGCGCCATCATGGCTCTGCGCGGCACGGGCGTGCTGGCCGACACCTACGACGCCAATGAGGCCTTTTCCCAAACGCCCATGCCGGCGCTGCGCGTGGCCGAGGATGCACCCGCCCCCACCTTCACGACCAAGCGCAAAGTTGCCAAAACGTGAGTTCACCTGTATTGGTCGACACCTCGGCCTGGGTGGAGTACTTGCGCGCCACCGGCTCCAAACAAGACATCGCCCTGGGCCGCGCTTTGCAGTCGCCGCACGGCGTGCTCATGCCTGCGGTGGTGTTGCAAGAATTGCTGCAGGGCGCACGATCGCCCCAACATTACATGGCCCTGCAAAGCGCCTTGGAAACTGTGGATCTGTTCGAACCCCAAGACTGGGGCCATCTGCATGCCCAAGCGGGCTTGCTGTATGCCCGCTGCCGCTGGCATGGGCTGACAATGCGCAACCCCATCGATTGCGTGGTGGCTGCATGTGCCTTGGAAGCAGAATTGCCCCTGCTGGCGCGTGACGCTGACTTTGTGCACCTGCAACGCGTGGCCCCTGATTTGCAACTGGTTTGAAAACGAACCACGCAGGACGCAAAGCCCTTGAACGGACAGGCTGAAGCCCAGTTGCACCGACTTTTTAAAGCACCCCTGACGACATTTCCTCAGACCCACTTTTTATTGGCACTTCCCCCATGAACCCCACCCTGCACACCCACACCCTTGACTCGCTCCCCCTTTTAGCGCGAGGCAAGGTGCGCGACAACTACGCCGTGGGCAACGACCGCATGTTGATGGTGGCCTCCGACCGCATCAGCGCGTTTGACGTGGTCATGGGCGAGCCCATCCCTGGCAAAGGGGCGTTGCTGACCCAAATGGCGCTGTTTTGGTTTGACAAGCTGGGCCACATTTGCCCCAACCACTTGACGGGTGACACCCCTGAGAGCGTGGTGTCTGATGCCGAGAAACCGTTTGTCACCCAACGCTCCATGCTGGTTCGGCGCTTGAAACCCATTCCGGTCGAGGCCGTGGTGCGCGGTTATTTGGCCGGCAGCGGTTGGAAGGAATACCAAGA
>CAMDLJ010000132.1 GCA_945901665.1 Bordetella parapertussis
CCCTCGCCACCCATTTGGGTAAAGCCTGCGGTGCTGCGGTCCATCCACAGCGCCATGAAGTGGCAACCAATGCCGGCCATGGCGCGCGAGCCCTCGGGCACGCGGGTGCTGGTGTTGTGCGGACAGCCCGAGCAAAACCAGGGCTGGCGCTCGGCCTTGATCTCGAGCACTTGCATGGCGCGCTCTTTGGCGTCCAGCAGTGCCACATGCGCCTCGATGAGGGCGCGGGTATCGGCGTCCACGCCCAGGGCCAGCAAACGCTTGGCAATGGCGCGCGCCACCATGGCTGGGGTCAGGTCGGCATGGGCGCGCAGCAAGGCGTTGGCGCTGGGGTTGTCTTGTGACCACTCGCCGCCCTCGGTGTTGCCTGGGGCCTCGTTGAACTTGCCCACCACGCGCGGGCGTTGGCCATCGGGCCAGTTGTACAAGCATTCCTTGACCTGGTATTCGATCATTTGGCGCTTTTCTTCGACCACCAAAATCTCTTGCAAACCGCGCGCAAACTCGCGCGTGCTGTGCGGCTCGAGCGGCCACACCACCCCCACCTTGTGCAGCCGGATGCCCAAGCGCTGGCAGGCGGCTTCATCCAGCCCCAAATCGAGCAAGGCCTGGCGCGTGTCGTTGTAGGCCTTGCCGCTGGCCATCAGGCCCAAGCGGTCGTTGGGGCCTTCGATGCTGTTGTGGTTCAGCCGGTTGGCGCGGATGTAGGCCAAGGCGGCGTACCACTTGTAGGTGAACAAGCGCTGCTCTTGGGCCAGGGCGTCGTCGGGCCAGCGGATGTGCAAGCCCCCCGCTGGCAGGTCAAAAGGGGGCAGCACAATGTCGACCCGCTGCGCGTCGATGATGGCGGTGGCGCTGGACTCGACCACTTCTTGGATGGTCTTCATGCCCGACCACAGGCCGGCAAAGCGGCTCAGTGCCAAGGCGTGCACGCCCATGTCCAAAATGTCTTGTACCGACGCCGGGAAAAACACCGGCATGCCGCAGGCCTTGAAGATGTGGTCGCTTTGGTGCGCAGCGGTGCTGCTTTTGGCCACATGGTCGTCACCGGCCACGGCCATCACCCCGCCCCAAGGCGTGGTGCCGGCCATGGTGGCGTGCTTGAACACGTCCGAGCAGCGGTCCACCCCCGGGCCTTTGCCATACCAAATGCCAAACACGCCATCAAAGCGGCGGCTGGCCTCGGGCGCAAAGCCCAGCTGCTGGGTGCCCCACAAAGCCGTGGCGGCCAGCTCCTCGTTGACACCGGGTTGGAACACGATATTTTGGGCTTGCAGATACGACTTGGCCTTCCACAGCGCTTGGTCGTAGCCGCCCAAAGGGGAACCCCGGTAGCCACTGATGAAACCCGCTGTATTTTTGCCCTGCAAGGCATCGCGCTGGCGCTGCAGCATGGGCAACTTGACCAAGGCTTGCACCCCGCTCATGAAGGCGCGGCCCTGGTCGAGGGCGTATTTATCGTCCAAGGTCACTGTTTCCAGGGCCTGGCGGATGTGTTCGGGCAGCGGGGCGTTCATGGCTTGTCTCCTGGCACGGGGCTGGCTGACAGTGTAGGCGCAGGGCTGGGGTTTGTCAGCGCGGCCACAAGACCCACAGGCGCAGGTTTTGTTTCACCCGCCCGGCCAGCTCTCCAGCGGCTGCGCCTGCACCCGCGTAGTAGTCGGCACGCACGGCGCCCACGATGGCGCTGCCGGTGTCTTGCGCAAACACCAAACGCTGCACCCGCAGCGCTGGCCCGCTGCTGGCCATCCAGACCGGGGTGGCGTAGGGAATGGACTCTCGGTCCACCGCAATCGAGCGCCCAGCCGTCAGCGGCACGCCTTGGGCCCCGCGCGGACCCACTTCATCGGCACCTTCGCTCAAGGCTTCTTCGCGGAAAAACACAAAGCGCGGGTTCGCCCACAGCATTTCTGGCACCCGCTGCGGGTTGCGCGCCACCCAATCTTTGATACCGCCCCAGCTGGCGTCACGCACCAGGCCTTGGTCGAGCAACCAACGGCCCACGCTTTGATAGGGTTGCTCGTTGGTTCCCGCAAAGGCCATTCGCACCATCCGCGTGCGGCCTTCGGGCTCTTGGATGCGCAACTGTCCTGAGCCTTGGATGTGCAATACCAGCGCATCAATCGGGTCGGCCAGCCAAGCGATTTCTTGCCCGGCCAAGGCCGCACGGGCCTCTGGCAAGGTATCGAGTTGCTGGCGGGTGAACCAAGCTCGGCCTTGCCGCTGGGCCTGCTGGGCGGCGGCCGGATAGGCGTACAAGGGGACACCAAAGCCCGGCGCGGCTTGGCGCGAGGCGTTCATGATGGGCTCGTAGTAACTGGTGAGCAGGCCCTCAGTAGCGCCTTGCAAAGGCTCGACGCGGTAGGGCTGCAAGCGGGTGACCATCCACAAGCGCTGCTCACTGGCGTCGGCAATGCTCAGGCGGCGCACATCGGCACACAAGGGGCCAAATACTGGGCCTGGGCGCTCACAGTTTTTCAACCACGCGTTCCAGGCCTCGTGCAAGCTGTCGTCTTGCCAGCCAGGAAGATCGTCCCACGGCACGGGCGTCCAGCGGCTTTTGACGGGTCGCTCGGGGGTCGGTGTGCCGGGCAAACCGGCCAGGCCCGCGCGCGGCACCCCCGTGGGTGCGGCAGGCACAGGCCGGGTCGACTCGCTGGCAGGCCGCTCGGGCGCGGGCTCGGCCACCGGGGGCGGACTGCGGCTCCACACCGGTGCACTGGGACGGGGAGAAGGGGCACTGCAGGCCACCAAGCTTCCTACAATCGCGGCCATGATCCACCCTGAACCGGCACGCTGAATGACACTCATCTTGTTAGAAGCCTTGGGCGCGGGTTTGCTGCTGGTGTTCATTGTGTGGTGGACCATGTTTTCTGGCCGGCCCTTGGACCCGCCCGCCGAACCCCCAGCGCCACCCCAGCCACCCGACACCGCAGGTGCGGCGCAGCCGTTGGCGCTGGGCACCGCCGAGACACCCCTGCAAAGCAGTGGGGCCGTGGCAGACAGCGCGGCCTCAGGGGGTGACTCGGCTGGGGCAGAAGGCACGCCCACACCCCCCACACCCGACCCACGTTGATGCGCCTCACACTGGCACACGCAAGCGGTTGGAGAGTTCAACGGCCGAGCGCACGGCCATTTTTTCGAACACCCGGGCACGGTGCACCTCGACCGTGCGCACACTGATGTGCAATTGGTCGGCGATGAGTTTGTTGGGCAAGCCCTCGACCACGCAGTGCATGACCTCGCGCTCGCGCTCGGTGAGGCCGTCGATCAACTCAGCCAGGCTTTTTTGCAGCTGCTGGGCATGCAACTGCTGGGCCGAGCGCTGCAAAGCCTGCTCCACCCGGTCCACCAGTGAGTTATCAGAGAAGGGTTTTTCGCAAAAGTCAAACGCACCGCGCTTGACCGCGTCCACCGCCATGGGCACATCGGCGTGGCCGGTCAAAAAAATCACCGGCATGGCGGCCAACAGGCCTTTGTCAATCAAGCGATCAAACAAGGCCAGGCCGCTGATGCCGGGCATGCGCACGTCCAGCAACAGGCAACAAGCTTGGCGCGGCACTGGGAAGTGATCCAGCCCCAGGTGCTCGATCAGGCCCTCGGCACTGCCAAAGCACTGGGTTTGCAAGCCCCGCGAGCGCAGCAGCCAGGCCAGCGCTTGGCGCACGCTCTCATCGTCGTCGACCACATAGACCAGGGCATCTTGAACCGGTTGCATGGTCAAGATTGTGGCAGGACGGGCGTGGCCGGGGCAGCAACCCTGTCGGCCCAAGCCAAGCTGAAAAAGAACTCGGTGCCCCCCGTGGCCAAGGCCCGGTGTTGCAAGCGCGCCCCGTGCTGTTCAACCACGGTGCGGCACAGGCTCAGGCCCAAGCCCATGCCCTCGGCCTTGGTGGTGAAAAACGGGGTGAACAACTGGGCCGACACCTCGGGCGTGATGCCCAAGCCGCCATCGGCCACCGAAAACACCAATCCCTCGCCCGCTTGGGGGCTGGGGCGCACCACGATGCGCAACTCGCGCGCCCGGCCTGGGGGCAGGTCTTGCATGGATTGCATGCCATTGCGCGCGAGGTTGAGCAAGACCTGCTCGACCATGGTGCGGTCGCACCACACGGCGGGCAGCTCAGGGGCGCAGTCCAGGTGCAAGCGCACGCCGGTTTTGCGCGCTTGCAAGCTGACCAGGGGCAAGATGCTGTCGATCAAGGTGTGCGCGGCCACGGCCTCACGCGCTTGATCCCGGCGGCGCACAAAGTTGTGCACGCTTTTGATGACCAAGCCCGCTCGGCGCGCTTGGTCGGCAATGTGGTCCAAGGCCAGGCTGAGTTGCTGGCCCATGGCAGCGGGCATGGTCGCATCGGCTTGCAACAGGTTTTGGCTGCCGCTGGCGTAGCTGGCAATGGCGGCCAAGGGTTGGTTCAGCTCATGGCTCAGCAGCGAAGCCATCTCGCCCACCGTGGCCAAGCGCGCGGTGGCCTGCAAGCGGTCCAAGGTGGCGCGGCTCAACTCCTCACTGGCGCGTTGGGCGCTGATGTCGAGCACCGCACTCATCCAACCGGTTTGGCTGCCACTGGCATTGATCAATGGGGCCTCAAAAATCAACACAGGAAAGCGCTCGCCGTTTTTGCGCTGAAAGTCCGACTCCGTGCCCTCGCGCGGTGGCGTGTTGCCGGCCAAACGCCAGGCCTGGCGTTTGCCGTATTCGTCGACTTTTTCTGGTGGCCAATAGGGTGCAGGAATGCCTTGGCCAAGCAACTCCTCTGCCGCAAAGCCCACCATCTCGCAAAAAGCTGGATTGACATAGGTGATGCAGCCTTGCAAATCGCGCGCACGCAATCCCGTGACCAGCGAATCTTCCATGGCTTTGCGAAAGGCCAAGGCGTCGGCCAGGTCGCGCTCCGCGCGTTGGCGCCGGCGCATGTCGCGCGCCAGCAAAGCCAGCACCGTGACCAAGGCCAGTGAAAGCCCCAGGACCAAGGCGGTGAGCAAGTTGGGCAACCAGTTGGGCGATGCGCGCCAGCTGTCCAAGCGCAGCACCAAGGCGTAGCCGGGTAAGTCGATCAATTGCTGGGCGCTGAAGATGCGTGGGCCTCGGTGGATGCCCCCGCGCAAGGCCAAGCGGGTGCCATCGGGCTCGGTGAACGACACCTCTTGGGCGCGGGTGTGTTCGCGCCGCACCATGGCCTCGAGCATCTCCACCAAGGCGTAGCTGGCCACCAAAAAGCCATCCAATCGGCCCCCCTGGTACACCGGCAAACACAACTCCATCACCTCCAGACCCACGCCGTCTTGCACCGACACAAAGGTGCTGGGCGCATAAGCGGGCGCGCTGGTGCGCCGCGCCAGCGCGCAAGCTTGCTCAACGTCGGCCAGCGCGTTGTCGCGCCCCAAACGGGCAAACACCGGCGTGCGGTAGACGCTGTCCACCCCCACCCGCAGCTGCAAAGCTGGGTCGCGCCATTCCAAACGCACCCATTCGCGGTGGTTGCGCAGCACTTCTTCGGCCGGCGCCACCCAGGTCGCCGGGCTTTGCGCCTCGGGTTGAAGTGCTTGCAGGGTTTGCACATTGCGCTGCATGGCGGCGCGCACGTCCCCCACAGCGTCGACCGTGTCGCGTTCCAGTTGGCCTTGCATTTGGGCTTTTTCGTAACGCAGCGCCAGCCACGCCAGGGCCGACAGCAGCAGCAGCACCAAAAGCAGCAACGTGCCCCACAGCACCCAGCGGCGCGCCTCGACGGCAGCGAGCCAACGCCAGCGGCTCACAGCAACCGGTGGCCCAAGGCGGGCAATTGGCTGCGCCAGCGCACCAGCGAAGGCATGTCGAGTTCGGCCAGCACCATGCCTTCACCGGTGGCCTGCTGGGCCACCACCTCGCCCCAGGGGTTGACACACAAGCTCTGGCCCCAGGTGCGCCGCCCATTGGCATGCAAGCCGCCTTGGGCACTGGCCAGCACCCAGCACAGGTTTTCAATCGCGCGCGCGCGCAGCAACACCTCCCAATGGGCCAGGCCGGTGGTGTGGGTGAAGGCGCTGGGCACCAGCAGCAACTGCGCCCCCGCTTGGCTGAGTTGGCGGTACAGCTCGGGGAAACGCAGGTCGTAGCACACGCTCAATCCCACGCGCCAGGGCTGACCATCGCGCGCGCTCAGGTCAAACCAAGCCGGGGTGTCGCCGGCTTGGAGCACACGCGATTCATCGTAGCGCTCTTGGCCATTGTCAAAACCAAACAAATGCATCTTGTCGTAGCGCGCCACACACTCGCCCACCGGGTTGTAGACCAAGCAACTGTTGCGCACCTGCTCGGGTTGGCCGCTCACCGACAAGGGCAAGGTGCCCCCCACCACCCACAAGCCGAGTTCGCGCGCAGCCTGCGCCAACATGCCCTGGATGGGGCCGTGGCCAAAGCGCTCTTGGATGGCCAGTTTGTCGGTGTCACGCTGGCCCAGCAGGCAAAAATACTCGGGCAACACGGCCAGCTCGGCGCCTTGCTCAGCGGCCTGGTCCAATGCTTGGCGGGCTTGGGCCAAATTGGCATCGCGCTCAGTGCCCGAAACCATTTGGATTGCGGCCACCTTCATGGCTTGCCCGTCCTGGGGGCTTTGGTGTCGCTGTCTGAGGCGCTGTAGGGGCTCACCCGCGGTTCGGCCCAGGTGCCGTCGACGCGAAAGGTTCGGGTGTTGACGTCGATCAGCGGCTGGCGGAGCACCAATTGGGCCAGAAAACTGGTCAAGCCCGCCAAGGGGTTGATCACCCCATAGACCAAGGAGGCGGTACCCGCGTTGATCTCTGGCACCACCACCACCTTGATGTCTTGGGTTTCTTGCTGGATGTCGGCGCGGCCCTCCATGAGCACCGCGGCGGCCACGCCCTTCATTTGCAAGTTGTTGGTGATGGCCACACCTTGTTCGATTTGCACATCCCCGCGAAAAAAGTCAAAGGCAAAGCCTTCGCTGAACAGGTCACGGAAATCCAGCGTCAAGCGCCGGGGCAGCGACTGCAAGCTGAGCACGCCGAGCAAGCGCGCCGC
>CAMDLJ010000133.1 GCA_945901665.1 Bordetella parapertussis
GCCATCGGGCACCAAATAAGCAAAGTGGCCACGGCCCAGATCGTGCAGGCCTTTGGTGTAACTGTGTTGCGACATGGGGGTTCCTCTTGGTGATGGTCAGGGGCGTAGGGGGTGGATGGATTCAGTAGCCCACACGGAGGGTGTCGTCCACCCCAAAACGGGCTTCCAAAGCTTGCACTTCGCGCATGCCCAGCAGGTCAAAAAACTGTTGGAAATTGGTGATGTGCGGCGCAATGCCGGCCACTGTTCCGGTTTGGTGCAAGGTGGCCAGGGTTTTCTCAATGGCGTTGATGGCCGACAACAAAGCGAAGTTGGGGTAGATCACCAACTTGTAGCCCATGCGGCCAATCTCGTCGATGCCCAAAAAGGGTGTCTTGCCGCTGGACGCCATGTTGTAGAGCGTGGGCACCTTGATTTGCCGGGGCACAGCCTCGAGGTGCTCGCGTAGCGATGGCGCTTCCATGAAGATCATGTCGGCACCGGCCTGTGCATAGGCCTGGCAACGCGCCATGGCGGCCTCAAAGCCTTCCACCGCCAAGGCATCGGTGCGGGCAATGATCACAAAATCATCATCGTGGCGCGCGTCGGTGGCGGCCTTGACTTTGCTGACCATGTCACCCACCGGGATGACTGATTTGCCGGCCAAATGCCCGCAGCGCTTGGGCCACTGTTGGTCTTCGATGTGGATGCCGGCCACACCCGCACGCTCATAGGCGCGCACCGTGCGGCGCACATTCATCACCCCGCCATAGCCGGTGTCGGCATCGGCGACCAGGGGCAGGCCAGAGGCTTCGGCGATGCGCTGCGCGTTATCGGCCATCTCGCCCATGGTCAGCAAACCAATGTCGGGCATGCCCAAGCGCACAGCGGTGGTGCCCGCGCCGCTCATGTAGATGGCCTCAAAACCTTGGCGCGCCACCAAGCGCGCAGTCAAGGCGTCGGCCGCGCCGGGGGCCATCAGGGCTTGGGGGCGCGCCAGCAACTCGCGCAATCGGCGGGTCATGGTGGAGGGCTTGGTGGGAGAGGTCATGTGGGCCTTGCTTGCGTTCGGTTCAGAGATGGGTGCTCAGTCCATGCGGATGCCGCCATTGACGGCCAGCACCTCGCCCGTGATGTAAGCCGCGTCATCGCTGAGCAAAAACGCCATGGCCGCTGCAATCTCGTGGGGCGAGCCCAAGCGCTTCACTGGGGTGGCCGCTTCCAGCGAGAGCACCGATGCCGGCGGATTGCGCCGCACCATGGGTGTGTCCACACCGCCAGGCGCCACACAATTGACCGTGATGCGCCGTGGCGCCAGCTCTTGGGCCATGGATTTGGTCAGGCTTTCGATGCCACCCTTGGACACCGCATAAGCGGTGCCGGTGAGCACACCCCCGGTGCGGCCGGCCAAAGAGCCGGTCAACACCATGCGGCCCCCATCGCGCAACCACGTTTGGGCGGCTTGGCAGCACAAAAAAGGGCCGGTCAAATTGATGGCCATCACCCGGTTCCATTCGGTCAAGCTCAGGTTGGTCAACTTGTCCAGGTGCAAAATGCCGGCGGTCACGGCCAACGCATCAATGTGTGGCGCGATCGCACGCGCGCTGGCAAAAGCGCGCTCAATGCTGGCGGGGTCGGCCAAGTCGATGGAGATGGGACCGTCCACATCCATGCGGATGATGTCGTGATCGGCTTGCAGCCGTTCGCACAATGCCGCACCAATGCCGCCTTGGGAGCCGACCACGCAAATGGCTTTTTTCATGGCTGGCTGCTGGGTGCCGCTTGCTCAGCGGCGATCATGCGCTCGAGCAACATGTGGGCTTGCGCCCGCCCAGCGTCCATGCGCAAATGGGTGGGCTTGGGCAAGATGCCGCTATCGATGCGCTCTTGAATGGCGTCAGCCACCACCAAATCTTCTTTGAAAGCCAGCGTGGCTTGGTCGACCACTTGGCGCTCAATGTAGCGGTCGGTGAGCCCAAAGTTGCGGATCAAAAACCAAAAGTAATGGGTGCTGTTGTCGGTCTCGGGGGTCATGAAGTCAAACCCACGGATGGCCAGCATCTGACGCGGATCACCCTCGGGCAGGCTGACCATGCGCGTCAAGCTGTCCTCGGCCAAGTCCAGCGTGGAGCCGTCGTCCCCCGTGGCGTCGATGGAGCCGGTGTCGATGATGCACAAAGACGGTGGTGCCACCCGGTACACCTGCCAGCGGTGAACATTGCCTTTGAAGTTGCCAAAGCGTTTGAACACCGGTGCTGGGGGCTTGTCGGGCACCATGCGGCTGACCGTGATGAAGTGGCCGTGCTGGGTGGTTTTGACCGGCAACTGGGCTTCTTCGTTGGTCCCAAAGGTCGATCGGTGCACATAGCTCACGTGCGAGGGGTCGAGCAAGTTGTCGGTCATCAAGGGGTAGTTGCCTTTGAAGTGCAAGCGCTCGCCCGCACACACCGCCCACTCTTTGGTGCGCAGTTGGGGGATGTCGATGATCAAGCCCTCGTCGGCCAAAGCGGGGTCGCCCATCCAAATCCAAATCCAGCCCCAGCGCTCGACCACGGGAAAGCTGCGCACCTTGGCGCTGTCGGGAATTTTGTCTTGCCCGGGCACCAGCTGGCAGCGGCCGCTGCAATCGAACTGCAAGCCGTGGTAGCCGCACTCGACCGCATCGCCAATCAGTTGCCCCTTGGACAGCGGGTAAAAGCGGTGCGGGCAGGTGTCCTCCAAGGCCACTGGCGCGCCCGCTGCGGTGCGGTAGAGCACCACCGGGATGTTCAAAATTTTGCGGGCCATCAAATGGCGACCCACCTCGTGGTCCCAAGCGGCCACGTACCATGTATTGCGTACAAACATTTTTAAACCACCTTTTCAGTCTGACGTGCCCACGCTGTTGGTGGCGCTCCAGCCCCCGTCAATGACCAACACGTGGCCATTGACAAAGCCGGCGTCCTCAGAGCACAGGAAGTGAATCGCACCGGCCACGTCTTGTGGGGTGCCGATGCGTGGAAAGGGCGTGGTGTTGACCATCAAGCGGCGAAACGCTGGGTCGCCCAGCCGGGCCTCGGTCAGGGGGGTGTGGATCACACCCGGCGCGACCGCATTGATGCGCATGCCGCGGGGCCCATAGTCCACCGCCATCTGGCGCGTCAAACCGATCAGCGCGGCTTTGGTGGCGGCATAAGACGACGCCACGGGGTTGCCAATCAGGCCAAAGGTGGAGGCCACATGCACCATGCAAGCGCCGGATTCCATCAGGCCCAAAGCCTCGCGCGAGAAGCGAAACACGCTGCGCAAATTGATCGCATAAAACCGGTCCAACTCCGCGTCGGTGGTCTCATGCACGGCCTTGGATTTGCCAATACCTGCGTTGTTGATGAGGGCGTCGAGCCGCCCAAAGCGTTGTTTGGCCAGCGCCATCGCCTGGGCGGGCGCGTCTTGCCCGGTGACATCCAAGACCAGGGTGGTCACTTGGGTCGGTGCTGTGATTTGCAAGCTGGCCAAGCCCTCGGCCTGTTGATCGATGGCCACCACGTTCCAGCCGTGGGCCAAAAACTTTTCAGCCGTCGCGCGGCCAATGCCTTGCGCGGCCCCGGTGACCATGACGACCTTGTTATGACCCATGCTTTCTCCATGCGCCAAAAGCGGCGCCTTGTGAACTGTGCGGTGCGTTTGGCATGACGCGCCAAACTGCGTTCGATGGTGCAGACAAGCCCTGGCCCTGTCAATAGAACAAATGGCTAGAAAGAGCGGTCTTTCGCTGCGCACTCTGATGACAGTTGAGCCATTCGCCGCAGTCAAAGACCAACTGTGGGTCGGTGGTTGTTGAGCCCGTTCAGCGCCTGTGGCGTTTGCCCATGATCACCTGTGTATGTCTGCTTGCACATGCGCAGGTCAAGACCATTCCACACATCACACATTGGCCAGGGCAGGCCTACGCCTATTCGCCCCTAAGAAACTGCTGTTTTAAATCGGTCAACTGGAGAATTTGAATGTCACGGATGGGGTGCATTTCCAGCAAGTGAACATCACTGGAGACCAAAACCTTGGCCTCTGCCGAAATGGCCAGCGCCAAAAATTGATCGTCCTTGGGGTCTCGGCACTCTGTGACAGGGGTGGTGGGTTCAATGAAAATCACGGACTCGCGGAAAAGGCCTAACCAGATCAAGCGATGTTCAAGCGGTCGCCAGGCATTGAACTTTTCACGCGTCAGCACCGAGGCCAACTCATTGAAAGTGGCCGCAGAACAAAAAACATCATGTTCCAGGATGGCGCGGCGAAAAATGTTCGCGGATTCGCGGTTGGGATTCAGGCAGGCGGGGACGAGCGAACTCGTATCAAAAACAACTCTTTCACGGGCGTAGCTCATGGACAAGCGCGTTGAATTGTTCTGGTGTCAGCTCAGGGGCGTCAGCACGGGCCGATGGCATGGCTTCCATGAAGGCCACCAGTTTGCGAGCGTTGTAGTCGCGCAGCGCCTCGGTAGCAAGGGCAAACGGAAGAATCATCAGGGTAGGGGTACCGTATTGGGTGACAGCCACGGGTTCCCCGCTTTTCACGATGTTGGCAATCGACCCGAATCGGTTTTGTACTTCGACAGACGAGATCGTTTTCATGGCCGAATCCTGACTATGTTAGGTATGTTAGCTATCTTATCCGTATGGTGCGGGAAGTCAAGCTAGAAACCCATCAACTTGAAGCCGAGTCCCCGCAACCACCTCGCCGGCATCAAGCCGGATTGATGCCGCGAGGCCGGCTGGGCCAAGTGCTCAAGGCAGCGGCCAGCACGATCAAACCGCCGCCCATCAAGGTGCGGGCCGACAGCTCGGACACCCCCAGCGCCACCGATGAAAGCGCGGCGAACACCACCTCTGAGAGCATCACCAGCGCCGTGGTGTGGGCGCTCAGGCGCGCTGCGCCGTATTGCAGCGCCAGGTTGGAGGCCAAAAATGTCAACCCCAAGCCCAGGGCATACGGCCACCACGACAGGTCGGTGGGCAAGGTGGTGTGGCCCAAACCCACCCACACCACCGCCAAGCCCAGCGAGAGCGCGGTGCCACCCGCAAACATGGCGATCATCCGCGCGCCAGATGGGGTGTCGTGGTGGCGGCGCAGCAGCGCATTGGTCCAGGCAAAGCTGGCCCCGCCCATGAGGGCCAGGTAGTCGGATGCGCTTTCGGGCCAAGGCCAAGGGGTGTCGGGGGTTTTGAGCACCAGCGCCACGCCCACCAAGGCCAGGGCCAAGCGCCACAAAGCGCCTCGGGTGGGGCGCTCGCCCAGCACCCACCAAGCGATGGGGATGGACCAGGCGGGCATCACATAAAACAGCAGCACCACCCGCACCACGTCGCCGGTGGCCACCGCCCAGTTAAAACCCACATTGGTCAAGCCGGCCGCGATCATCAACGTCCACAGCGCAGGGGTGTGGCGCAGCTGTTGCCAAGCGGCGGGTTTCCAAAAGCTGAGCACCAGCAAGGCCAGGCCAAAAATCAAGCCACTCGACCACAGCGGGTGCAAGCCCAGGGCCTGCATTTCGCGCAGCGGCCACCAAGACAAGCCCCACACCAAGGCGTTGAGCAGCAGGCCCATGACGGGCCAAATGGGGCGGGCGTGCATGTGTGGGGGGTTAGCCGTGAGAGTGATCGTCGCGGGCGATTTTCATCAGCCGATCAACCTCGGCGGCATGGTGCACGGTGTTGGACGTGTGCCAGCGCTGGATCAGCCACATGAATCCGGCCACGATCAGGCCAAAACCGGTGATGGCGCCAAAGGCGCTCAGGCCCATGCCGGTGGAGAAGGTGTACAAAAAGCCCAGCGCCAAGATGCAGGCTTGCTCGTTGAAGTTTTGCACCGCGATGGAGCGGCCCGCGCCCATCAGGCTGTGGCCGCGGTGTTGCAGCAAGGCGTTCATGGGAACCACCAAAAAGCCGCCCAAGCCGCCGAGCATGATCAAAAACGGCGCGGCCACCCAGACGTTGTCAATGAAGTTCATGCCCAGCACCACCACACCCATGGCAATGCCCAGTGGCATGACGCGGGTGGCTTGGTGCAGCTTCATGCGCATGGACGCAATCACCGCGCCCACTGCCGTGCCGATGGCGACCACCCCCACCAGCCCCGAGGCCTGGGTGGTGGTGTAGCCCAGCGCCGCCGCGCTCCAGGCCAGCACGATGTCGCGCAGGTTGCCACTGACACCCCAAAACAAGGTGGTGGTGGACAAGGAGATTTGGCCTAATTTGTCGCGCCACAACAGCATGTTGCAGCGCCAAAAGTCGGGCACCAAGGCGGCCAGGTTGTGGGCCAGGCTTTGACTGGTGTTGCTGCGCAAGGGGATCATGTCCACGCCGGTGTGCGGGATGCGGGTGTTGAACCAAGCGGCCAAGGCGTAGATGAACACCAGCACGCAAATCGCCGCTTCAGGCGCGGTGTCCACGCCGGTGTCGATCAGCGGAAAGTCCAGGGTCAACAGCCAGCCCGAAAGATGCGGCCCGACCAGTTGGCCGCCCACCAGCACGCCCAAAATGATGGAGGCGATGGTCAGGCCCTCGATCCAGCCATTGGCCTTGACCAGCATCGAGGCGGGCAGCAATTCGGTCAAGATGCCGTACTTGGCGGGCGAGTAGGCGGCCGCGCCCAAGCCCACGATGGCGTAGGCCATCAAGGGGTGTGAGCCAAACAGCATCATCAAGCAACCCACCACTTTGATGGCGTTGCTGACAAACATCACATCGCCCTTGGGCCGCGAGTCGGCAAACGCCCCCACAAAGGGTGCTAGCACCACATAAAACAAGGCAAACATGGGCACCAAGGCGGCGCGCTGCCACTCGGCACCACCGGATGCTTTGATCAGCTCCACAGCCGCCACAAACAAGGCGTTGTCTGCCAGCGAGCTGAAAAACTGCGCCGCCATGATGGTGTAAAAACCGCGCTTCATGCCAAACAATCAAGGGGGGTTGTAGGGAGGTGCATCGCGGCTTGTGATGGGTGTGTCAGCGCCAGTTGGGCACTGCACGGGATGTTGTTATTTTGA
>CAMDLJ010000134.1 GCA_945901665.1 Bordetella parapertussis
GGTGTGCAGCTCTTGGCGCAGGGAGCGACTGAGGTTGCGCGAGCCCCACAAAAACAAGCCCATCACGCAACACATGAAAAAGCTGGGCCACCACAACTGGGCCAGCCAGGCTTGTTGCACCGCCAACGGGTTGATCCAGGCTTGCACCAACAAATCGGGGGCTTCAGTGGCCAGGGTCAATACCGGCGCTCGCTCGGGCGCTGCACCACCTCCCCAGCCCTGACCCAACAATGCGGTGCCCAACAGCACTTGCATGGCGGGCGCGTTTTCACCGGCGTTGGCTTTGAGGGCATTGCGAACCAAATCGGGGTCGAGCAAGGCCACGGCCATGCCGGCAAAGGTGCCGTCGCTGTAGGTCAAGCGCATGCTGCGCGCGAGCAAGGCCACGCCGTTTTCGGTCAACACGTGGCTGAGGATGCTGGCGTCGCTGTTGTTGTTTTGCGCTTGGGCAATGTCTTGCAAAGATGCGTCCAGGGGCAGTGCGGGGATGGACAACAAGGGGTCGCCGGCTGCGGTGGTCACCAGCACCTGGCGATAAGGGGTGCGTGTGTCGCGCCCGCGCACTTGGGCCAAGGTGTCGCTGTCGATCAAGCCTGGTCCGTGGCGGGCAAAGGCGGCGAAGGTGTAGGTCAGGATGTCGTCCATGTGGCGCATGGCGTTGTCCAGTCGCGCTTGCACTGAAGCGGCAGCAATTTTGGCTTTGGTGCGTTGCGCTTCTTGCGCGAAGTCGTGGCTGCGGCTGGCATAAACCAGCCAGAGCACTGCCAGCAAGCCCATCACCAACCACACCCCCCAGCGGATGCGCTCGAGCTGGCATTCAACGCCGCGGGCGCCCCCCGGTAGGGCCGCGTTGTCTGGGGTGCGGCGGTGCAGACTGTTCAACAGTTTCATGCGTAGCGCGCTTGCCAGTAAGCGCGGTCGGCCACCTCGGCCCAGCGCAGTTGGTTTTGCAGGTAAGCGGTGTAGCTGCGGTGGATCTCTTGTGCCAGCGCGTCGCCTTGCACCGCATCGCGCAGCACTTGGGGGGTGATTTGTCGAAAGGCCCGGGTCACATCGTTGGGCAGGCGCAGCATTTCGATTTTTTTGAATTGGCGCAGGGTTTGCAAGCTGCGCGCGTTTTCGTGGTTGAACTGAGCCAACATGTCCACGCACTCTTGCCAACCGGCGGCACGCATGATTTCTTGGTGCCAGGGCGACAGCCGCTCCCACACTTTGGGGTTGATGATCAGCTCGGTGGTGTGGCCCGGCTCATGGATGCCGGGCACATAGCAGTAGTTGCACACCTCATGCAAGCCCAGTTGCATGTCGCACCAGGGGGACACCCACTCCGCCCCATCGATCTTGCCGCTGGCCAGCGCAGGCACGATGTCGCTGGCCGGCAAATTCACGGTCACGGCGCCCAAGCGGCGCAGCACCTCGCCGCCCAAGCCGGGGTAGCGCAGGCGCAAGCCCTTGAGCGAGGCCAGCGAGGTGATTTTCTCGCGCATCCAACCAGCGGTTTGCACCCCGGTGTTGCCGCAGGCCAAGGGCACCACCCCGTGTGCCCGCCCCAAGCGGGCCCACAGCGCCATGCCACCCCCAAAGCGCAGCCAGGCGGTGTGTTCATTGGCGTTCATGCCAAAAGGCACGGTGGAAAAAAACGGGAAACCCGGCGAGTGTGTGGCCCAGTAATAAGACGTGCCATGCGCCATGTCCACTTGTCCCGAGGCCACCGCTTCGAGCAGTTGCAGTGGCGGTATGCCCGACTCGCCCGAGAACCGCACATCAATGTGCAACTTTCCGCCCGACAAAGTGAACACCCGTTGCGCCCAGCGCCGCACCGCGTCGCTCAGGCCCGGCATCTTGTCGGGCCAAGCGGCGGCCAAGCGCAAATGCATTTCGGGTCCTTTGGCCTGCTGAGCCGACACGGGTGGCCAGGCCAGCGCCGACAAAGCGCCCGCGCCAGCACCCAACCAATGGCGCCGGGGCATGCGTTCAAATGAACTCTTTTTCATGGATAAATGGTATTTTGTTTAACAAAAGTGCTACTAAGTGTATAAGAAACGACATCTTTTTATAACTACACAAAAGTTAACAGTAATTGCCATACTCAACTATTAATAAATCTTAAGTATGCATTTATGTGGTTTTTCAGTTTGCCACTTGTGACAGCACCCCCAGAGGTGCTGCGACTACACTGGTGGCCCCTTTAATCGACGAGCAGAAGGTTTGATGTGAATACGGAAAACATGCGATTTGGAAGTGGACATGCGGTCAAGCGTCTGGAGGACGACTTGTTGCTCAAAGGGCAGGGTTTGTTCACCGATGACGCCGATGTCCAGGGCGTGCAACACATTTGGTTTGTGCGCTCGGTCTACCCCCATGCGGTGCTGAAAAGCGTGGATGTGGCCGCCGCACGCGCGATGCCCGGCGTGTCGCTGGTGGTCACCGGCGCAGAGTTGGCCCAAGCGGGCATCAAACCCTTGCCCAAACCGGCAGGCTTCAAACGTGCCGACGGCTCGCCTGCGGCCAGCCCACCGCGTTACTTGATGGCCCATGAGCGGGTGCGCTTTGTGGGTGAAGTGGTGGCCGTGGTGGTGGCCGACAGCGTGGAAAACGCGCGCAATGCCGCCGAGACCGTGATGGTCGATTACGACGAGTTGCCAAACGCCACCGGCGTGCACGCGGCCTTGGCTGCAGATGCACCCCGGCTGTGCGACGACGTGCCCGACAACATCGTGGCCGAGACCCGCTATGGCGATGCGCAGGCCGCGCAACAAGCCTTTGCCAGTGCCGCCCATGTGGTGAAACTGCACATTGACAACCAGCGCTTGGCTGCCCTGACCTTGGAGCCGCGCAGCGTATTGGCCTACATCGACCAAGGCCGCTTAACCATGCGCATGAGCAGCCAAATGCCCAGCGGTGTGCGCACTTTGGTCAGCGACTTGCTGGGCCTGCCCAGGGAGAACGTGCGGGTCTTGGTGGGCGACGTGGGCGGCGGTTTTGGCATGAAAACCGGCATGTACCCCGAAGACGGCGTGGTGGCCTATTGCTGCCATGTGCTGCAACGCCCGGTCAAGTGGATGGCCGAGCGCGCGGAAGACTTTCTCAGCTCCAGCCATGGGCGCGACATCGAAACCCAGGCCGAGATGGCCCTGGCCGCCGACGGCAAGGTGTTGGCTTTGCGCATTGAAACTTTGGCCAATGTGGGCGCCTACCCGGCCCCCACGGGTGTGGCCATTCAGGTGATGATCGGCCCTTGGGTGCAAACCAGCGTGTACGACATCCAAAACATAGACTTTCACTTCACCGCGGTGATGACCAACACCGCCACCATGGGCGCGTACCGAGGTGCGGGGCGGCCCGAGGCGATCTTCAACATCGAGCGCTTGATGGACGAGGCGGCGCGCCAAATCGGCATGGACCGCGTGGCCCTGCGCCGGCGCAACATGATTGCCCCGAGCTTGATGCCGTACAAAAACGCCATGGGCCAGACCTATGACGTGGGCGCTTTTGAGCACATCATGGACAAAGGCCTGGCCCTGGCGCAGTGGGATGGCTTTGCCCAGCGCGAGGCTGAGTCCAAAGCACGTGGCAAATGGCGCGGCCTGGGCCTGGCGACATTTTTGGAGTGGACGGGCGGCAATGCCTTGGAAGAAAACGTCACCGTCACCATTGCTGCCGACGGGGTGATCGAAGTGTTCAGCGCCGTGGCCCCCATGGGCCAAGGCATTGCCACCTCGTTGGCGCAGTTGGTGGTGGACGTGTTTGGCGTGCCCATGTCGCAGGTGCGCATTGTGTTGGGCGACACCGACCGAGGAGACGGTTTTGGCAGCGCAGGTTCGCGCTCTTTGTTCACTGGCGGGTCGGCGGTCAAAGAGGGCTCTGAGCGCAGCTTGGCGCAAGCGCGCGAGCTGGCCGCCAAAACACTGGAGGTGGCCGGCGAAGACTTGTCTTATGACGCGGGTCGCTTTCAGGTCAAGGGCACCGACATCGGCCTGGGCCTGGGTGAGTTGGCGCAGCGCCAGCCCGAGGGCCGCATGCATTTGGCCTCGACCACCAAAGTCAGCGGGCCAACCTGGCCCAATGGCTGCCACGTGTGCGAAGTCGAAGTCGACCCCGCCACCGGCAGCGTGGACTTGGTGGCTTACAGCTCGTTCAATGATGTGGGCCGGGTGGTCAACCCGACCATCGTGCGTGGTCAACTCGACGGCGGCGCGGTGCAAGGCATCGGTCAAGCCCTGTGCGAGCAAATGACCTACGACGCCGAAACCGGCCAGTTGCTCACCGGCAGTTTGATGGATTACGCCGTGCCCCACGCCGACATCATGCACGCCAACTTTGTCACCGAAATGGACGAATCCACGCCCTGCAAAAACAACCCCATGGGTGTCAAAGGCGTGGGCGAGTTGGGCACCATTGGGGCCACCCCAGCGGTGGTCAATGCGGTGGCCGACGCTTTGGCGCGCAACGGCCATGCGGCCCAGTCCAGCCAGTTGCAAATGCCCATCACGCCTTACCGTTTGTGGACCCTGCTCAACGCTTGAGCGGCCCTCAACGCACTGTTCACCCCAGGGCAAGCCATGCAGCGGCGTGACTTTCACCGCTGGGCCCAGGCCCAAGCCTTGGCTGTGGCTTTGGCGCCTTGGCAGCAAGCCGTGGCCCAAGCCGGCCCAGACCAGCGGCGCTGGCGCGACAACCCCTTCACACTGGGTGTGGCCAGTGGCCAGCCCCGACCCGATGGGATGGTGCTGTGGACCCGTTTGCTCGTGGGTCCGCAAGACCGTGCCGACAGTGGCTTGGACCCCGCCGGCGTGCTGTGCGAGGTGTTTGCCGACGAGGCCTTGCGCCAGCGCGTGTGGCACAGCGATATCACCACCGACGCCCAGCGCGGCCACAGCGTGCACGCCCACGCCACTGGGCTGGCACCGGGGCGACCTTATTGGTACCGTTTTCGCTGTGGCGACGCGCAAAGCGCCGTGGGCCGCACCCGCACCGCGCCGCGCAGCACGGACGATGTGCGCCGCTTGCGCCTGGCCCTGGCCTCGTGCCAACACTATGAGCAAGGCGAGTACGTTGCCCATGCGGACATCGCGCGCCAAGAGCTGGACCTGGTGGTGTTTGTCGGCGACTACATCTACGAAAGCACCAACCCGCGCTTGGCCATCCGAAAGCACACGGGGGGCGAGCCCAAAACCTTGGACGAATACCGGCAACGCTACGCGTTGTACAAATCCGACCCGCACTTGCAAGCCGCCCATGCGGCCCACCCTTGGCTGCTGATGTGGGACGACCACGAAGTGGTCAACGATTACGCCGCCGAGCGCGACACACGCAACACCCCGCTGGAGCTGTTCATGCAACGCCGTGCGGCCGCATACCAAGCGTACTTTGAGCACCAGCCCTTGGCCTTGGGTCCCGACCCGGGCAGCCCGTGGGCGGCGAGCATGCGGCTTCATCAGAAGCTGTCTTGGGGCCGCTTGGCCGAGCTGTGGACCTTGGATTGCCGCCAATACCGCAGCCCCCAGGCCTGCCCCGACCCCAACCGGGGCGGCGGCCGTGTGGTGACCCAATGCGCCGAACTCGATGAAGCCCAACGCACCATGCTGGGCAGCGCACAAGAGGCCTGGCTGTACCAGGGCTTGCGCCAGTCCACAGCGGCTTGGAAGGTGTTGGCCCAGGCCACCCAAATCAGCCCCACGTCGGTCAACACCCCACTGGGTCGCGCCACGTACACCGACGCCTGGGACGGCTATCCACAAGCCAGGCGGCGCCTGCTGCAAACCCTGGCCGATGGGAATGTGAACGATGTATTGACCTTGGGCGGCGATGTGCACATGAACGTGGCGGCCCATTTGCGCTTGCAACCCAATGACGACAGCTCGCCGGTGTTGGCCAGCGAGTTTGTGGCCACCTCCATCACCTCGCGCGGTTTGGGCGAGGGCGTGCTCAATGCCGCGCGTGCGGGCAACCCCGACATCATTTACGCCCGCGCCGATGAGCGCGGATACGCATTGATCGACATCCAGCCGCAAGCGGCCACGTGTGAATTTCGCACCACGCCTTTCCCCGCCGGGACCCGCGCCGACCTCACCGTGCAAGCGCGCTTTCAAGTCGAGCGCGGTCGGGCGGGGCCGGTCAAACTTTGATTCTGGCCAGCGTCTGCAGGCTGGCGCGCGCCACGGCTTGGCGCAACCAATGGTGGGCATGGGGTTGGCGCAGGCGTTTGCGCCACACCATGTCCACATGCACGGTGGGCACTTGAAACGGCAAGGGCTTGACCACCAGCCGTTCAAACACCCCGGTCACGCTCAAAAAGTGCTGCGGTAAAACGGTGAGCAAATTGGAGTGCGCCACCACCTGACCAGCGGTGAAAAACTGGTTCACGGTGAGCACCACATGCCGCTCGCGCCCCAAGCTGGCCAGGGCCTCGTCAACAAACCCAAAAGGCCGGCCGGAAAAGCTCACCAACAAATGCCGCGCTTGGCAAAAGGTGTCCAAATCCAATTCTTGCGCGGCCAAAGGGTGGTCTTGGCGCATCACGCACACATATTGGCCATCAAACAAGCGCTGGTGCGCCAAGGCGTGGCCACCCTCGACAGGGGTGGGGGCGCTGAGTTCGGCCAGCAAGGCCGGGAAATACCCCACCGCCATGTCGATCAGCTCTTGCTCCAGCATGGCGCTGGGGTTGCGAGTGCTCAGTGGCAGGATGCGCATGGACACGCCCGGGGCTTCGCGCTCCAAGATGTCGACCAAGCCAGGCATCAGCTCGGCGGCGGTGGCGTCGGCCATGGCCAGCACAAAGGTCGCATCGGCCTGGGCGGGCACGAACTCGCCGGGGTTGAGCCCCAGCTCCAGTTGAGACAAAGCAGTGCGCACCTGCGGCCACAAGGCCAGCGCTCGCGGGGTGGGGGTCAAGCCTTGGCCGTCGCGGCGCATCAAGTCCTCGCCCAAGCTGTCGCGCACGCGGCGCATGGCGTTGCTCACGGCCGGCTGGGTC
>CAMDLJ010000135.1 GCA_945901665.1 Bordetella parapertussis
TTCTTGAAAGCCCAACTCAAAGCAGCGCTCGGAGGCCTTCATCAGGTTTTCAAAGCCCTGCACATCGGCGGGGTTGAGGGCGGCAATTTGCGCGAGCATGGCCGCGTTGTCGTTGCTGTAATCAAAGTGTGTGCCGTCGTCAAAGCGAATGCGGTAGAACGGCGCCATCAAGCGCAAATCGACATGGTCTTTCATGTCTTTGCCGCACAGGGTGAACAGCTCTTCGATGAAGTGCGGCATGGTGATGATGGTCGGGCCGGCGTCAAAGGTGAAGCCGTCTTGCTTGTGCACATAAGCGCGGCCGCCGGCCATATCGAGCTTTTCAAACATCTGCACTTGGTAGCCCTTGACGCTGAGCCGGATGGCGGCGGCCAAGCCACCAAAGCCCGTGCCAATGATGACGGCGCGGGGCCGTGGGTCAGCACGGCTGTCAACCACAGCGGGTTGCAGCCAAAGTGGGGGGGTGGGAGCGTTCATGGTTTATCGCCTTGAGCGACGAGGTTTGTGGTGTTCAGCGACGGGCTGGGTGCCATGGCATGCAAAGGCGGGGTCAAGCCGCCCTCATGGCGGTGCGACATGGCCCAGCCCCACAGTTTTTGCAGCGGCAAGGGAAACATCATCAACACATGCTCCAAAATGGCCAAGCCCAGCAGCGAGGCCAACAGCACCCAACCGGCGGTGAGCGCCACCACGCCTTGCTGGGCTTGCCACACCAGCCACAACCAAGTGCCGCCGGAGACGGCCACCGTGGTGTAAAAAAACAGGCTCACCCGGCCCTGTTTGAAATAACTGCCCAGGTAGGTCAAGTGGCTGGGCAGGTATTGCAGGCCAACTTCGGGCACGCCAAAAAACAAATTGAATTTGGCGCTCACCCGCATGCACCACAACAGCGCAAAGGTGCACAGCGCCACATGGTTGGGCTGATCGACTTGCAAGCACCACAGCACACCAAAATTGAGCAGCAAGGCCAGTTCGTGGTGCAACACCACTTGCACCGACTGCTGAAAGCGTTGCCAACCCACCGCTGACGCGTCCAGCGGCACACGCCGGGGGCCAGTGACGCGGCCGGACAAAAAGGCCATCTCGTGCCAAGCCCACATCACAATCACGCTGCCAAACCCCAAGTAGGCATTGGCCACGCTTTGCGACTGCATGCTGACCCAACTGCCCCACAAGCCCAGCACCAGCAGCACACCCAAAGCCCCCAAGCTAGCGCCAAAGGTCTGGGTGGGGCGGCGCACCAGCCACAAAATCACGCCCGTGCCTAGCCACCAGCACAGCAGCGCAAAAACGGCTGCAAAGATCAGCGATTGGGACAGGTCGTGCATGGCGTTGAGCATGTGAAAAGGTGCGGGCGGATCACCAAGCGGGGACCATGCGCACTTGCGCGGGCAAGGTGTTTTCCTTGACGGGCAAGAAGTACAACCGGGCAAAGGTCAGGCCCGCTGAAATGACCGCCGCGGCTTGACCCCACAGGCCCAACAAGCCGCCGCGCTCTTTGGCCCGGGCTTGCGCCACGGCACAGGTGAGCAAGCGCTCCATGCAGGCGCGAAAGCGCGGGTCATCGCTGTCGACTTCAATCGGAAACACCTGGCGACAAATTTCTGAGGTGATGCGAAACACCTCATAGTCGTACTCGGTGGAATGCAAGCCCATGGCCTCGTGCAACAAGGGGCGCATGTGGTCGCGCACATACATGGTGGCGTACACGGCCAAGATGAAAAACCGAATCCACCAGCGGTTGACGCCTTGCAGCAATTTGGGGTCGGCGCGCATGATCAGGGCAAATGACTCGCCGTGGCGGAACTCGTCATTGCACCAGCGCTCAAACCAGCGAAAGATGGGGTGGAAGCGCTTGTCGGGGTTCTTTTCGAGTTGGCGAAAGATGGTGATGTAGCGGGCATAGCCAATTTTTTCGGACAAATAGGTCGCGTAAAAAATGTATTTCGGCTTGAAGAAGGTGTATTTTTTGGAGCGCTTGAGCTGGCCCAAGTCGATGCCCAAATTGAAGTCTTTGAGCGACTGGTTGATGAAGCCAGCGTGGCGCGACTCATCGCGGGCCATGTAGGTCATCAACTGCTTGATGTCGGGGTTTTTGACTTGTTTGCGGATTTCGTTGTACAAAATACAACCCGAAAACTCAGAGGTCAGTGAGCTGATCAAAAAGTCCAAAAACTCTTGCCGCATTTCGGGCGAGAGCTGGGGCATGAGGGTGCGCACCTCTTCGGCGAACTGGGCGTCGCGCTGAAAGTGGTCGTGGTTGTTGTCGCCTTCGTACTCTTTCATCATCGCGTCCCATTCGGCGCGCACTGGGCTGATGTCAAGCCGGTCAAAGGCGGGGAAGTCGGTGGTGTAAAAGCGTGGGCTCAACACGGTGTTGTTGACCGCCTTGCGGTTGGCGTCTTCTGCGCTTTCGACCGAGCCGATCAGGCCTTCTAGGTGGTCGTAGTCAACCGAGGTGTTGGACAAGCTCAGGGGGGCTCCTATGGCGAAATGGTTTTCGGTGCTGGGGGGTCTTGCAGCAACTGGGCGAACAAGCCCGCGTTGGTGGGGCCAAACGACTCCAGGTCCAAACGCATGTGGGTAGCGGGGTCGATCAGCGTCAAGCGACCATCGGTGCGGGCATGCAATTCAAACGGCAACATGGGGCCGATGTCATGGCGCTTGCGCTCGCGGGCCATGGCGCGCAAGGCGCCGCGCATGAAGCCTTGCTCGCCACTGAAGCGGGCCAGCTCGCTGCCGTCTTGGGCATTGAACACGCCAATGTCGCCGTTGTCCATGTCGGCAAAGCGCAGCAAACGCACTTGTTGGCTGGGTGAGTCTGCGTAGCGGATGTCAACGCCGCTGTAGCGCACCACAGCCACCAAAATCAAGGTGGCCAGCATCACCAGGCCCAGCACCAAAGCGATGTGCTTGGGCAGGATTTGGTGCGGCATGGGTGGGTTTGGGGAGGAGATGTCCATGCTTCAAGCCCACTGGGTTTGCACGCCCTGGGGTGTGCTGTTGGCGGGCGTGAGCGTCGCTGCTGGTGCGGCCATCGGGCTGTTGCGCAACACCGACCAAGCTTGGGCCAAAACGCGGCCTGCTTCAGAGGCGTTGGCCACGCAACGCAAGCTCGGTTGGGGGTGCTTCATGTGCCAGGGCCGGTTGTGCGGCCACAAATGCACCCAGCCAATGCGGTCACTGCGGTTGAGTTGCAGCGAAATGTCGCCCACCCCTTGGGTGTTCCACAAGCGCACATCGGCCGCGTCGATGCGCGCAAAGGGCAAGTTGTAGGTCAGCGTCAGGGCGATGCCGTAGCGCATGACCACTCGCCGATCGGTGATGGTGTAGAGCGCATTGCGTGCCGACATCCACGCGCTGCCCAGCAGCAAACCCAGGCCCATCACGGCCAACGAAGCGCTGATGGACAAGGCCTGCACCATGTCGGTCAACTCACCGCCACGCTCCCACAGATAGGCTGCTTGCCACAACCACATCAAGCCGAAATACAGCGCGATTTTGCGCACATGGAACACATGCCAGGCCATGGCGCGCCATTGCGGGGCGCCTTGCCACAGGATTTTTTCGCGTGCCGGCAGCGGCTCGGGCAGGCCAGGGCTGGCCTCGAAGTCGTATTCGTGGTCGTGTCCGTGGGAGTGGTTCACAGGGGCGGCTCCAAGCGGCTGGGCTCAGCGTAGAGCAAGCCGGCACCAAAGTAGCCCATGATTTTTTCTTCTTCGAGCAAGGTGATTTCTTGCGCCGATTTGGTCGCGGGCACATTGGCAAATTGGTGCGCCATCAAGGCGTATACAAACAGGCCGTGGGCCTTGATGCGGGCAAAGTTGATGGGCATGAGCACGCGGCGGCCGCCGTTGGGCAGATCAATTTCGACATAGCGAAACATCATCTCAGCGGTGTCGATCCACAGGTCGCTCACGGTGCCAGCCACCTCGCCATCGGCGCCGTACACGGGCAGGCCGCGCGGGTCGGTGTCTTGGTGGGCCACGCCGTGGTCTGACACGGTGCGCAGCGGCACGATCAAGGGGTTGCCGTGCAGATCGCGGTCCGGGTGGTCGGCGCGTTGCGCCCAAGCCCCAGGGCCCACGCCCGCGAGCAGGGGGTCGCCCACGGGTTCAATCGGCGCGCCACCCCAGAGCTGGGTGTTTTGGCTCTTGTACTGGCCATCCGGGCGGTTGAAGTCAGGGGCTTGCACTTCATGGCCGTTGGAGAGTTTGTAGGTTTTTGGGTCGGGAATGGGCCAACCCGTGACCACTGGGCCGTCTTCGCGACCAGTGTCCATGGGGTAGCCTTCCCGGTGGTTTTCACGCACAAGATAAAAAATCAAGCCTGCGAAAAATGCCCAAAAGACGTACAAAACGAGTTGGGCCACATCGATGTACTGGGTGATTGCGCCTGTTTCCATGGTCTTCTCCTCAAAAAATGGGTGTGTGTTCAGCCGGGCAGTTCGACCAGGCCAAACGTGGGTTGTTGTGATGTGGGGCGTGCGGTTTGGTTGCGCACCAAGGGCCCCAGGGCCACCAGCACCACAAACAGCATGTAAATTTCGACGTGGTACACAAAGCTGTACCCGGTGGCGGGCATGTTCAGGCTGTGGCCGAGCCAATCATTGACGGCCAATTCGTTGACCAGGTCGCGCAGCACACCACCGGCGGCCATGGCCAAGCCAGCAGCGGTGGCTTGCACCGCGCCCCAAGCGCCCAGCACCAACCCAGCTTGGTCCCCTTGGGCCATGTTCATGGCGCACACCAACATACCCACCGAAAAGAAACCGCCGCCCAAGCCCACCAACATGGCGCCGGTTTGGAACATCAGGGGCGCTTGCAGGGGGGCAGAAAAAATCACACAGGCAAAAGCGGGCAGGCCGATCAAGGCACCCATGCCGGCCAAGCGGCAGGGGTCGATGCTGCGCGCCAGCCAGCGCGCCGACAGCGCAAAGGCCAGCAAAGAGCCGCCGGCACTCAAGGCGGTCAGGCTGCTGGTCATGCCCACGTTGAGGCCCAAAATTTCGCCGCCATAGGGCTCGAGGATGATGTCTTGCATGCCAAAGGCGGCGGTGCCCAGGCCCAGTGCCCACAGGTAGCGGTTCATGTGCGGCATGGCCATCAATCGCTGCCACGACATGGAAAAGCCGTTGTTGGCGCGTTGCCCGCGCTTGGTGCCACGGGCTTCTTGCTTCCACAGCGACAACAGGTTCAAACCCGCCACCACCACCGCCGAGCCTTGCACCACTTGGATCAGGCGCACAGGGCCAAAGTCGGCCAACAAGGCGCCAAAGGCGGCACTGCTGACCACCATGCCCAACAGCAGCATGCTGTAGAGCAAAGCCACCACGCGGGGGCGTTTGTCGGCGCTTGACAAATCGCTGGCCAAGGCCATGCCCGCGGTTTGTGTGACTTGCATACCGGCGCCCACCAGCACAAACGACAAAGCCGCACCCATGCGGCCCAGCCACAGGTTGTCGGGCGTGGCTTCTGACAGCAGCAGCAAGGCAAACGGCATGATGGCCAAGCCACCAAACAGCAGCAAGGTGCCCATCCACAAATAAGGGATGCGGCGCAGGCCCAGCGCGGAAGGGTGGGTGTCGCTGCGGTAGCCGATCAGGGCGCGCAGGGGGGCAAACACCAGCGGCATGGCCACCGCCACCGCCACCCACCAGGCCGGCACTTGCAACTCGACAATCATCACCCGGTTCAGGGTGCCCACCAGCAAGGCGGTGGCCAGGCCAATGGCGAACTGAAACAAAGACAAGCGCAACAAACGACCCATGGGCAACTCGGCCGAGGCTGCATCGGCAAACGGCATGAAGCGCGTGCCAAAGGCAGACACCCAAGCCGGTGGCCGAAACAGTTGGCGCCAAGAGCCGATCATTTGCGTGTCCACTCCCAAGCTTGAGAGGTGTAAAAACCGCTGGAGACGCGCTGCATCTGGCCAGGCCGCCAGCCGTGCTCACGCACCGCGCGCTCGATGTACACATGCAAAGTGGTTTTGCGAATGGGGGCCAGTTGGGGTGAGCGGTCAGAGCGCGGAAACAAGCGGCCCATGGCGTGCGCCACGGCCAACAGCGGCGAGTGCGGCGCAAAGGTGAACAGCACCGAACAGCGGGTGCGCTTTGTCAAGGCCTCTACGGCATTGGCAATGGTTTGGGTGTCGTAGTGGATGAGTGAATCCATGCACACCACATGGTCGAACTCGCCGTGCTCAGCCGAGAGCATGTCGCCAGCCAAGAAGGTGATGCTGCCGCCTTTGGCGCTGAGCGTGGGGTCGGTGAGCAGGTCTTGGGCATGGCGCTCACGGGCCAAATTGACCAAGGTGGGCGAGAGGTCGATGGCCAGCACCTGTGCGCCACGGCGCATGGCCTCTTGGGCCAAGGCGCCCGTGCCGCAACCCGCGTCGAGCAAGCGCAGGCCGCGCATATCCTCAGGCAGCCACGACAGCAAGGTGTGGCGCATCTGGTCGCGGCCCTTGCGCACGGTGGCGCGGATGCGCCCCACGGGTGCGTTGGAGGTCAACACCTCCCAGGCTTTGGCGGCGGTGCGGTCGAAATAGTGTTCTATTTCGCCGCGCCTTGCGACGTAGCTGGCTTGGTTCATCTCAGTCAAATCCCAACAAATCAAAAATATCGCGGTCTTTCATGGGGATGGAAGGCAGCGGGTCGGAGCCAGCCCACAAGGCTGCAGCCAAGCGCATGTACTCGTCTTGAACGGCTTTGATGGCGGGGGTTGCTTCCAACTCAAACATGGTGCATTTCTGCAAACGGCTTTTGCGGATTTCATCCAGCATGGGGAAATGCGCCATGTTTTTCAAACCGGTGACCGCGTTGTACTTGTCCACTTGGTCGGTCTCGTCGCTGCGGTTGACGATCACGCCGCCCAAACGCACGTTGTAGTTTTTCGACTTGGCACCGATGGCTTGCACGATGCGGTT
>CAMDLJ010000136.1 GCA_945901665.1 Bordetella parapertussis
AGTTTTTGCACACCGAGGTGGGGGTGGACGTGGACACCGCTTTCCACCCGGTGCGCCACGTGGGCAACCACTTCATGCAAGACCGCGCCGCCATGAAGGCGGGCAACTTCACTGGCATCCCTGGCATTCCGAACCAAGATTTGGCGATGTGGGTGGGCATGGGGCCCATCGTCGACCGCGAGCACGACCGTTTGGGCGCGAGCGACATGGCCATCGTTGCCTTTCGCCGCCAAATGCTCGATGCGGTCAAATCGTTCGCCAATGGGGGCCCAGCCATCGGGGTGGGCGATTTGCAAATTCCCCAATCGGTTTGTTCGTTCCAAGGGGTGATCCCCAAAACCATCGATTGGCGCGTTCATGAGGCCCAAGCCTTGGGCGTGGCACCGCATGAGTTGGTCACCTGAGCAGGCACCCCCATTTCAACTTCTCACCCACTGATTTAAATCCATGCAACGCAGACACTTTTTGGCCGCAGCCTCATCCTTGGTTGTCGCTGCTCCCACGGCCTGGGCCCAGGCTTATCCCAACAAACCCATCAAGTTGGTGGTGCCCTTCCCACCAGGGGGCGGCGCGGACAACTTGGCGCGCGCGGTCGCGCCCAAGCTGGCCGAATATTTGGGACAGGCCATCGTGATTGACAACAAACCCGGTGCTGGCGGCAACGTGGGCAGTGAGGGTGTGGCCCGCGCTGCGGCCGATGGCTACACCTTGTTGTACGGTACCAATGGCACGCACGGCACCAATCATGCGTTGTATGCCCGCACCGGTTTTGAGTTGCGCGACTTTGCCGCCTTGGGGCGGGTGTCATTCATCCCCGCGATGTTGGTGATCAACCCCAATTTGCCAGTGCAAACCGCCGCACAGTTGCTCACCTATTTAAAGGCCAACCCCGGCAAGATGTCGTTTGCCTCGGCGGGCAATGGCACCACATCGCACATGGCGGGCGAGTCGTTTCGCCGCATGGCCGATGTCGACATCCAGCACATTCCGTACAAAGGGGGCGGCCCCGCTCTGACCGGCTTGCTCGCCGGTGACGTGCAAATGATGATCGACCTCACCGCCAATTTGTTGGCCCAAGTCCAGGCCGGCAAACTGCGTGCCCTGGCCGTGACCACCCGACAGCGCGTGCGTGGCTTGGCTGATTTGCCCACCTTGGAAGAGGTCGGCTTGAAGGGCTTTGACCTGGCCGCCTCCGACGGTCTGTATGCCCCAGCGGGTACACCAGCGGCGGTGGTTGAGCGCATCAACGCCGCCTTGCAGCGCGCCTTGGCCGACCCGGAGGTGATGGAGCGCTTGCGCGGTCGCGGTGCCGAGCCGGTGCTCAGCACACCCGCAGAGCACCAGGCACACATCAACCGTGAATTTCCCATGTGGGCGCGTTTGGTCAAAGAGACCGGCGCACGGGTGGACTGATGGCCATGACCCCTGCCCAATTCGTTGGGGCACCGCCCCCATTGCCGGGCAAAATCACCGCCACGCGCCAGCACTTTCAGGCCATGGACAATTTTTTCCAGGTGTTTGCGGTGCGCCCAGGCGAGCGCTTGCTCATGCTCACCGACCCCTTGCTCGACCCTGGTGTGGTGCAAGCGGTGCAGGGCCTGTGCCTGTCGCGCGGCGCGCATTTTGAGATGTACATGGCGCCCAACACCACCTTGCCTGCGGTGCCAGAGAGCGTGAAACCCTTGATCGCGGGCGTGGATGTGGTGGTCTCGACCTGGTTTTGCTCGATCGAAGACCCGTTCAACGTGGCCCAGCGCAAAGCCGGTCAGCGTTGGATCAAGATCACCTACTTTCGTGATCTGGATTTGCTGCACACACCCCACGCGGCCTTTCCCGTTGATTTGGTGGGTGAAATCATCCGCGCCACCGAGCGGCGCTTTCCCAAGGGGCGCGATTTTGAGTTGCGCTTCACCGATGGCCGCGGATCGGATCTGCGCATTCCCTACACGGCGTCGATGCGCGAAGCGATGTTCGCGGGCAACCGCTGGCGCGGCAAGATGAAGGCCGATGAACCCGGTTGTTATGTGCACTACTTGCCCACCCATGGCCCCAATTTTTGGGACAGCACGGCCATGAAAAACGACGGCAACGCGGCCATCGCCATCGACGGCGTGCTCTATCCCCAAGGCGCAATTGGTTTTGACCAAGTGTTTGAAGAGCCGATTGCCGTGGAGTTTCGCAACCGGTTTGTGACGGCGGTGCACGGCCACAGCACCGAAGCGGGTTTGCTGCGCGAGATGCTGGTGGGCGGCAAACTCATCGAGGGCGGGGGTTGCGGCTTTAACCCTCGGGCACCGCGCAACGTCATCTATCCGGCGGGCTCGAACGCACCGGGTGCGCTGCACTTTGGCATCGACCTGGCCCAGCCCAGCGACTGGATCCGCCGCCACATGCCCAATTGGGAGGAGCCGCCGGTGCACCAAGATTTGATCGTGCTCGACGCCACCGTCACAACGGGTGAGGAAACCATCATTGACCAAGGCTTTTTGTGCGCCCTGCGCGACCCCCAAGTGGTGCAGGCCGCAGCGCGCTATGGCGACCCGGTGGCCTTGCTCGAAGCCCCCTGATTTTTTCAAGGAGACGGATATGGAATCGTTTTTTCGCGCTCGGCGGACATGGATGATCGGTATGGTCGCGGGCGCTGCCCTGGCAGTGACGGGCGCGGCCTTTGCCCAGGCCTACCCGAACAAGCACATCAAATTCATCATCACCCATGCCGCTGGCGGCTTGCCCGACACGGTGGCACGCATTTATGCGCAGCGATTGAGCGAGCGCTTGGGCCAACCGGTCACGGTGGACAACAAGCCCGGAGCGAACGGCATGGTCGCGGCCCAAGCCATGGCCTTGGCGCCCAAGGATGGCTACACCTTCATGGTGACCGACGGCTCGACGTTCTCCATCAACCCTTTGATCAGCAAGTCGCTGAGCTACGACTACAAGCGCGATTTTGTGGCTGTCTCTTTGGCCGCGCGTGCGCCCTTGTATTTGGCGGTGCACCCCAAAACCCCGGCCAACAACCTGCGCGAGTTGATCGCCCTGGCCAAGGCCAAGCCCGGTGGCTTGACCTATGGCTCCTCGGGCATTGGCAGTACCCACCACCTGACCATGGAGTCGCTCAAGGCCTCTTTGGGCATGGAGATCACCCACATCCCCTTCAAAGGCACGGGCCAATCGGTGCCGGCCTTGGTGGGTGGCCAAGTGGACATGCTGTTCTCGGCCCTGCCTTCTCTGATCGGCTTTGTCAAAAGCGGCCAAGTGCGATTGCTGGCCAACAACGCAGCCAAGCGCTCGACCCAAGAGCCCAATGTGCCGGCGATTGCCGAAATCATCCCCGGCTTTGACTTTGCCCCCATCGTGGCGGTGTTTGCCGCCAGCGGCACACCGGCCGCCGCCATCGAGCGCATCAGCACCGAGATGGCCGCCATCGCCAAAATGCCCGAGGTGGTGCAAACCTTGAGCAACGCGGGCATCGAGGCCATCGGTGGCAGCGCCGCCGAATGCCACCGTGCGGTGCTCGAAGAAGTCGACCGCCTGGGCAAGGCCGTGGCCCAAGCTGGGATTCAAAAGGAATGACCTTGGTCGCACCGCGCCATGGCTTTTCACAGCGGTTGAACGGAGACCGAACGGGCTTGGAAGCGGCGCAGTTTTGAGCGCGGTAGCGCTGTGGGACAACTGGCTGTCCACCCCCGGCTTGGCGCTCATGCTCACCGTGGGCGTGTTGTCGTTTTGTGTGGGTGGGGTGGTCAAAGGGGCGATTGGCGTGGGCTTGCCCATGTTGGCCGTGCCCATGATGTCGCTGGTCATGCCCACCCCGCAAGCCATGGCCCTGGTCGCCGTGCCGGTGGTGGGCTCCAACCTGTGGCAGGTGTGGACGGTGGGCCAGTGGCGCCAAAATTTCCGCCGTTTTTGGCCTTTGTCGCTGGCGCAGTTGTTTGCCTCCATCTTGACCGTGCGCATGACGCTCGAGCTCGATGTGCGCCACCTCAACCGCATGCTGGCCGGGGTGCTGGTGTTGGCGGTGGTGTTGATGGCCTTCAAGCCGCAGTTTGAGGTCTCGCCACAGCGTGAGCGCTGGGTCAGCGCATGTGTGGGGATGTTCTCTGGGATGCTGGGCGCGGTGTCATCGCTGACCGGGCCGATCATCATCACCTACATGATGGCTCTGCGCCTGAGCCGCGAGCAGTTCATCGGTGGCATCAGCATCGTGTATTTGTTTGGTTCTGTGCCCTTGTACTGCGCCATGTTCTATTACGACCGCATGGGCTTTGGGGAAGTGGGCTTTTCTTTGCTGGCCTTGCTGCCCATGGCCCTGGGACTCTACTTGGGACGCTTCTTGGGTCGGTTCATCAGCGAAAAATCTTTTCGCCAAGTTTTGTTTGCGTATTTGTTGACCATGTCAGCTTTATTGGTGCTGCGCTGATCAGGGTAAATACATGCAAATATTGCGAATGTGTTTACATCATTCAGCGGTAAAAATATTATCATCTTTAGCATTTCAATTTGACCATATTGGTTTCTGAATGCGATGAAACAAGACACCATACAGGCGCTGGAAAACTACAGACTCGACGAGTCGGTGCCCTATCTGATGATCCGCGTGGGCGGCATGATGAGCCGACAATTGGAGTTGGATTTGCGCCCCTTGAAGGTGAGCTTTCAGCACTGGCGCATCTTGGCGGTATTGGCCGAAATCAATGGCAGCTCGATCACCGACCTGTCGGAATACGCGGTGGTTCCCCATTCCAGCCTGAGCCGCTTGCTCAGCCGCATGGAGGCCGATGGCTATGTGCGCCGCCAAACAGACGACCAAGACGCCCGCACGGTGCGGCTCTACACCACGCCGCTGGGCGAGGACATGTACCGGCGCATCCTGCCCATGGCGGTGGCCATTCGCGTGCGGGCCATGGCCGGCATGTCGGCCGCGCAAAAAATCAACTTGCTGGAACTGATGAACCACATGTTGGGGCGCATGCAAGCCCCCATGGGCACTTGAGGCTAGCCGCTGCGCGGCCTTGCAAAGGTTAAGGGGTGGCGCGCATGCGCGCGGTGTGGTCGATGGCGTCGACGATGGCCTCGTAGCCGGTGCAACGGCAATAGTTGCCGCTGATGTGGGCGCGGATTTCTGGGCGGCTGGGGCAGCCGCCTTGTTCAAGCAAGGCGCTGGCGCACATCACCATGCCGGGTGTGCAAAAACCGCACTGCAAAGCATTTCGCGCCACAAACGCTTGTTGCAGATCTTTGAACTGGCCCTGGGCATCCAAGCCTTCAATGGTTTGCACGTCACAGCCCTGGGCTTGGATGGCCAGCATCAAACAAGCGCGCACGATGCGCCCGTCCACCCGCACGGTGCAGGCACCGCACACGCCGTATTCGCAGCCGAGGTGGGTGCCGGTCAGGCCCAGGTGCTCGCGCAAAAAATCGGCCAGGTGCTGGCGCGGCTCCACCTGGGCTTGAACAGACACGCCATTGACATGCAAAGACAGGGGGTGCAAAGGGTTCATGGTGTGCGGGGCCTGGGTGTCACAAATGGGGCCAAGCGCGCTGCAGCAGCACCGTGGCCAAGTGGCGTTTGGTCTCGGGCTGGGCTTGCAGGTCGGCTTCGGGGTGGAGGTCGGCGTCGATGGCTGCGCGCAAAGCGGGGTAGTCGGGTACCGGGGTGCGGGCATTGAGCAAAGCTTCGGCGCGAATGGCGCGGGTGGGTCGGTCGCCGCAGCCCAAAAACACCAAACGGCTGCGCTGGCTGGCCGGGTGAGACCAAGCGGCCAAGCCGGCCATGGCGTAGTCGCCATGGCGGCGGCTGAACTCGTCAAACACCATCTGGCTGCCCGCCTCGGGCAGTGGAATGTGCACCTCCACCAACAGCTCGCCGGGGGCCAGCGCGGTCTGGTACAGGCCTTGGAAAAAGTCGGCGGCGGCCACCTCGCGCATGCCTTGTTGCGAGCGCAGCAGCAGGCGTGCGTCCAGCGCCAGCATGCATGCGGGCAGCTCAGCGGCGGGGTCGGCCAGGCACAGGCTGCCACCGAGGGTGCCGCGCTCGCGGATGGCCGCATGGGCGATGTGTGGCATGGCCTGGGCCAACAAAGGCAGGTGTTGGGCCACCAGGGGATGGGCCAGCACCTGGGCGTGGCGCGCCAAGGCACCAATGCGCAATGTGTCGCCGTCTTGTTGGATCTGGTCCAAACCCGGGATGCGGTTGATGTCGACCACCCAGGCAGGTTCGAGCAATCGAAACGACAACATCGGCATCAGGCTTTGCCCGCCCGCGAGCACGTTGGCTTGGTCGCCGTGGGTGGCCAGGGCGTGCAAAGCTTCGTCAAGCGTGCGTGGGCACAGGTAATCGAAGGCAGCGGGTTTCATGGCGGTGGGTGGCGGCGAATAGCGCAGGTGTTCAAGGATGGGTGTTCAGGGGCGCGGGTGCTGGCTTGGGGTCTACGTGCAGCGTTCAGGGTGCGTCCGGGGGGATACCGACCCAACCCCGGTGCGAGATGTCAAACACGATGCCATTCGGGTCGCGGAACTTGCGCTCGAAATCCACCCCATTGCCGCCTTTGAGCTCGCGATGAAAGGTGCCGCCGCTGGCTTTGATCTGCTCGCTCATGGCTTCCAAGTCGTCGACGATGAAACCCATGTGGTGGATGCCCACAAAGTCTTTGCCGCGCTCGTCACCGGCCGCGTCATCGGTGTGGAACTTGAGCAGGGTCAGGTTGATCACGCCGTCGCTCAGGGACAAACCATCGCCATAAGGGGTCACGACAAAATTGACGCGTTTCAGGCCAAAGGCTTGTTCGTAAAAAGCCGCCGAGGCTTCCAGGTCGGGCACAGAGATGGCGATGTGGCGCAGTTTGGCAGTGGTCATGGTGAGGGCTCCAGGGTTCAATCAGGTCAATGGGGGTTGAATGCGGTGTGAATGATGGGGTA
>CAMDLJ010000137.1 GCA_945901665.1 Bordetella parapertussis
GCAATCATGATTTCGATGCGGTCGACCATGCCCACGGCGGTGATGATCGAGTCCAGCGAAAACACCAAGTCGATCAGCATGATTTGCACAATCACCGACATGAAAGTGTGGCCAGCGCGCGTGGACTGCTCGCCCTCAAACCCCTCCAAGCTGTGGTGAATTTCCGTGGTGCTTTTCCAAATCAGGAACAAGCCACCCAAGATCAATATCAAGTCACGACCTGAAATTTCATGGCCTGCCACGGTCATCAACGGCGCTACCAGGCCCACGATCCACGACAGTACCAACAGCAGACCGACCCGCATGAACATGGCCATGAACAAACCAATGCGCCGTGCCAATTCGCGCTTTTCGGGCGGCAACTTGTCTACCAGGATGGAAATGAAAATGATGTTGTCAATGCCCAGCACCAACTCAAGGGCGGTGAGGGTGGCAAAAGCCATCCAGGCCTCAGGGGAAGTCAAAAGATCCATGGGTGTGGGGCCATTGGCCATCAGTTGGTATGAACTGGATTACACCTGAATGTTCGCCATTTCAGCGCGCTGATGGACAGAATCCTAGGGCTGATGGGTGTATTCCAAAGCCCAATCAGCCAATAGATTTGTCGGCAGGCGGTGTTGGCTTAACCCGGGATGGGCGCTTGCGTGCCTTCAATTTGCACGCGAAAGCCAGAACGCACATTGGGCCAGTAATCCCACAAGGCTTTGTGTTGTGCGCAGCGGTTGTCCCAAAACGCGATCGAGTGGGCTTCCCAGCGGAACCGACAGGCCCATTCGTCGCGGCCAATGTGGCGGTACAAAAATTTCAAAATCGCTTCGCCTTCCGATTTGGGCAGTTCATTGATGTGGCTGGTGAAGTCCCAATTCACAAAAATGCCTTTGCGCCCGCTCTCGGGGTGGCGGGTGATGATGGGATGACTGGACTTGGGTGTGCCGGGGCCAAACACACGGGCACCATCATGCGTTGCGGTCAGGCCTGAGAGAAAGGTTTTCATCGGCTCGGACAAGGCCTCATAGGCCGCATAGGTGCTGGCAAACATGGTGTCGCCGCCGCCATCGGGCGGGATGGTGTGGTTGTAGAGCATGCTGCCCAAGGGCGGCATGGGGGCACAGGATTGGTCGCTATGCCAGCTTTCGCCAGAAATGCGTTGTGAGGTTTCGTCGTAGTGGAATTTGCGCACCAAGGGATGGTCGGTGGACTTGCTGATGGTTTGTGCGCCCACATGTTTTCCCAGTGGTCCAAACAATCCGGCAAAACGAATTTGGTCTTCAAAGCTGATTTTTTGATCCCGAAAAAACAGCACCTGGTAGCGGGTGAACGCATCTTTGACTTCGATGATCTGGCGTTCAGACAGAGTTTGTGTCAGATCGATATCGGTGACCACTGCGCCGATGTGTGGCGAGGCAGGGGTCACGGTGATGTTTTGGTAGGTGGCTGCCAGTTGCGCAGGGGTGCGGGCTGTGATGGGTGCGCCGATGGTGCTGGTGAACATGTGTTTCCTTTCAACCTGAGGCTGGGTGGTCAGATGTGGCCGTTGATAGGCTACTCATCTCCCAGGGAGTGCCATGGATTATGACCACACAATGGCTGTCAATTTGTGCTTATTTTGGATGTACACCATGGGCTTCAAAAGATGCGATCATCTCCCCTATCTTTTGTTTTTTTGGGGGTCCATATGAATCACCGTCGTTTATTTCTGCGCATTTTGGTCAGCTTTGGGTGCCTGGGTGCGGCTGCATGGGCCCAGGCGCAAAGCTTTCCCAGCAAACCCTTGCGCTTGATCGTGCCGTTCGCTGTGGGCGGCTCATCGGACGTGATGGCACGCGGTTTGGCCAAACAATTGTCCGATCAAATGGGCACCCAAGTGGTGGTGGAGAACCGACCTGGTGGGGGCGGCGGCGTGGCCATGGAAGCGGTGGTGAAATCAGCGGCAGATGGCCACACCTTGCTGTACGGCACCATCGGTACCAACAGCGTGGCGCCGGTTTTGTTCAAAAATTTGCCCGTGGATCCAGTCAAAGACCTTGTGCCCGTCTCGTTGCTGGCGTTGAACCCCAGTGTGTTGATCGTGAATGCGGCGCTACCGATACAAACGGTGGGTGAATTGATTGCTTATGCCAAGGCCAACCCAGGCAAGCTCAGTTACGCATCGGCGGGCAATGGATCTATTTCCCATTTGGCCACCGAGTTGCTCAAGACCACGGCCCAAATTGACATCTTGCACATTCCCTACAAAGGGGGCGGAGCAGCATCGGCCGATTTGTTGGCGGGCAATGTGTCCATGATGATTGAGACCATCACCAATGCGATGACTTTGGTCAAATCGGGCAAGGTGCGCGCCATTGCCAACTCTGGCAGCAAGCGCTGGTCCACTGCCCCAGAATTGCCCACCTTCATCGAGTCGGGTGTGCCAGGCTTCCAAGTGGACAGCTGGACGGGCTTGTTTGTGGCCACAGGAACACCCAAGCCCGTGGTGGATCGGCTCAATGCCGAATTGGTCAAGGCCGCTCGCGACCCGGCTTACCGCACTGCGATGAACAACATTGGCGTGGAGGCGACCAGTTCTTCCCCCGAAGCCTTTGCCAGTTTTGTGCGTGCTGAAATGAACAAATGGGCGCGGGTGGTTCAAATCACCGACACCAAGGTGGATTGAATATGCGGATGTGTTTGTGCCCAGGACAAATGAAACTTCCTCACGGTTCACATGCCATCACAACGGTTTCGCCAATCGCTCTCCAGCGCTGATTTGGCGCATTTGCAAGCCCTGCTGGATGGCGCTGTAGCGCCAAGCCCGGTCGATTCATACCGTTTTTTGATGGGTGCTCAGCCCTTGGGTTGGGTGAGGCGCCAGGATGTGCAAGCCCTTCAGTTGGCTTTGCCGGGTGTCAGCAGTTCCCTTGACCACCTGTGTTGGTACGCTGAGAAAAACACACCCATGCAGCGTTCGCAGGCCTTGGCCTTGGCAGCCCAAACCTTGCGCGATCGTGGTTTGATCAGGGGATGGCGCGATGAGTGTTACAGCCATTGGGGTGCCATTTCACATGACCCCGATGTGGCGCAGCCAGAATGGTTTCGCCTGGAGCGTTCGGCCTTTAGATTTTTGGGTTTGCGCAGCCATGCGGTTCACATCAATGGCTTCACATCAGATGGGCGGATGTGGTGCGCACGCCGTGCCCTCAGCAAAGCCACCGACCCGGGGCGATTGGACAACTTGGCAGCTGGTGGCTTGGCGGCCGATGAAACCATTTTTCAATGTGCTGTGCGCGAGTTGGCGGAAGAGGCAGGACTGGGGCCGAGTTTGGCGCAACACATCCAGCGCGCGGGCCGCATCACCACAGCCCGCACAGAAACAGAGGGTTGGCACGATGAGACGCTGTTGGTGTTCAACTTGTGCGTGCCAGAAGCGGTGGTTCCGCACAACACCGATGGCGAGGTCAGCGAGTTTGTATGCCTCACACCCACAGAGGTGATGCAACGCATCCAAGCGGCTGACTTTTCCAAAGATGCGGCCTGCGTGATTGCCAAAGGGGTATTGAGCGACCCTGTCGCTTGAGACCGCAGCCCAATGCGGTGCGCTGGATGGTTCATGTCCAGCGCAATCCTCCCACAGCGCCCAACCGGTCAGGTTGGGGGTGCGCGATCAGTATTTTTCAGGGACGATCATGTCTTGGGGCACGGGGGCGCGGATGTAGTCTGGGTTGCGAACCCGGGCGGGCAGTGAGATTTCAGCATGTTCAACCTCGTGGTAGTCGAACTGTCCCAGCAAATGGTCGATGCAATTGAGCCGTGCGCGTTTTTTGTCCACCGCTTGCACCACCCACCATGGCGCTTCAGGAATATGGGTGCGCTCAATCATGGTTTCTTTGGCGCGGGTGTAATTCTCCCAGCGGCGTCGGCTCTCCAAATCCATGGGACTCAATTTCCACTGCTTCAAAGGGTCGTGGATGCGCCCTAGAAATCTGGCGTGTTGCTCGTCGTCGGTGATCGAGAACCAATACTTCAGCAATTTGATGCCACTTCGTCCCAACATCTTTTCAAACTCAGGGACGGATCGGAAGAATTCTTCGTACTCCTCGTCAGAGCAAAACCCCATCACCCGCTCGACCCCCGCGCGGTTGTACCAACTGCGGTCAAACAGAACAATTTCGCCAGCCGCAGGCAGGTGTGCAGCGTAGCGTTGAAAGTACCACTGTGTGCGTTCACGGTCGTTGGGCGCGGGGAGTGCGGTCACCCGACACACGCGTGGGTTGAGCCGTTGGGTGATGCGCTTGATGACGCCGCCTTTACCCGCTGCATCGCGGCCCTCAAACAAAATAACCACCTTTTGCTTGGTGGCCACCACCCAATCTTGCAGCTTGACCAGTTCACCTTGCAAACGCAAGAGCTCGCGAAAATAGTTGGCGCGGGCATGTTTATCTTCGGCACTGGCGAGGGGGTCATTTTCGTCTTCGCCGTCTTCCAGTGACATCTCCAACTCCTCGTCAATGGAGTCCAAAAGATCTTCTCTGATCTTGCGCAATTGCTCTGCGTCCAAGGATGGTCTGTCGTTCATGGAAAACTCCTTTTGATGCATCATCGTTTTTGTTTATGGCGAATTCATGACAGATGTCACGAATTTTTCATATACAAAACGTAGAGTTTGGGCATGCGCACAGCCCATTCATGAGATGGACATCTTTAGGCAAGCCATCGTTTTGTGTTCAATGGTGTTGGCGCTCAGTGCGCTGTCAGGGTGTGCCGTTCGCCCTTTGGTCTTGAACCATGTCGCCGATGCCTTGGCCATGCCAGGACAAGATTTGGAAGATGACATCCTTCTGGCCCGGGAGGCAAGTGCTTTTTATCTCAAATTGTCCGAATCGGTGTTGCGTGAAACACCCGGAAATTTGAAGCTGGCTGAATCGGTCGCTTCCGGGTTTACCCAATACGCTTACGCCTTTGTGTCTTTGGAGGCCGATCAACTGCAATCCAAAGATACCAAAGCCGCGCAGCGCATGAAAGAGCGGGCCGCTCGCTTGTATGCCAGGGCAAATAAGCACGCCATGACAGCGCTTGAAAAAACCACGCCAGGATTCACCAAGGCCTTGATGCAAGCCGAGCCCAACGCGTCTTTGCGCTTGTCAGATGCGCAAGTGGGCGTGGCCTATTGGGCAGCGGCTTCCTGGGGCGGGGTCATATCCCTGTCCAAAGACGACCCGGACAAAGTGGCAGACCTGCCTGTGGCCATGAAGTTGGCCAAATTGGCGTGGGACACCAAGCCCGATCATGGCGCTGGCAGTTTGTCAAGCTTGATGGGCACTTTCGAAGCGTCCAGCCCAGGTGGGTCGCTCGCCTTGGCCGAAAAATATTTTGATCAAGCCATCGCGCAGGGCCAGGGCCAAAGCGCTGGACCTTGGGTGGCCAAAGCCGAAAGCATCGCCATGGCCAAGAACGACCCCAAATCGTTTGAACGCTGGTTGAAAGAGGCGATTCGGATCAGCGATGCGCACCGCAATTTGGAAAATGAAGTCATGCGCGCGCGCGCGGTTTGGCTGTTGGAAACGATGGACGATCTTTTTTGAAAGAGACCTATGTTTGATCGAATGGCCCGGTTTGCGGCAGCTTTGTTGTTGTGCGGCTTGATGGGGATACCAGCGTTGGCCTCTGAAAAGCCATTGCGCATTGGCACCCTCGCGCCCAAAAATTCGCTGTATCACCGGCAACTTTTAGAGATCGGCGAGGCTTGGCGGCAGGCCCAAGGGGGCAATGCCAAGTATGTGGTTTTCCCAGATGGGTCTCAGGGTGGGGAGGCCGAGTTGGCGCGGCGCATGCGCATCGGGCAGTTGCAAGGGGCCTTGTTGTCCATCGTGGGTTTGAGCGAGATTGAGCCCTCCATCAATGCTTTGCAGTCCATCCCTTTGCTGTTCAAGACCTGGGAAGAGGTGGATTACGTGCGTGAAAAAATGCGCGCCTCCATGGAGAAAAAGTTTTTGGACAAAGGTTTCGTCGTTCTGGCGTGGGGCGATGCGGGCTGGGTTCGCTTTTTTTCCAAGGACGCCCTGATGCGACCGGATGACTTCAAAAAAATGAAGTTCTTTTCTTTTGCCGGTGAAAGCGAGCAACAAGAAATCATGAAAAGCCTGGGCTTCACGCCCGTGCCCCTGGAGACCACCGACATCTTGCCCTCGATCCAGACCGGCATGATCAATGTGGTGCCCTCAACGCCTTACTTTGCCTTGGCCACACAAATCTACGGCAAAGTCCCCCACATGTTGGAAATCAATTGGGCCCCGGTGGTGGGTGCCTTGCTGGTGACCCAAAAAGCCTGGGACGATATGTCACCCGCCGGGCGACAGGCCTTGCGCACTGCGGGCGAGAAGGCCGGTGTGCAAATCCGCAACAAAGCCCGACAAGAGGTCGAGGAGGCCGTTGAGGCCATGCGCAAGCGGGGCCTTGTGGTGAATAAACCCAACCCAGACCAATTGCGCGAATGGCAAGAGTTGGCGGATAAGTTGTATCCGCGCATTCGCGGCAATTTGGTACCCGCAGAAACCTTTGATGAGGTGTTTCAGCACGTCAAAGCCAACCGAGCTGGGCGCAAGTGATGCGGTATTTGGGCCGTGTGGATGAAGCGCTGGCCGCCTTGGCCCTGGCGCTGATGGTGGTGATACCGCTGGTGGAGATGGTGGGGCGGCCCATCACGGGCCGTGGCTTTGAAAATGCGCCCCTGTTTGTCCAACACATGGGCTTGGTGATGGCCATGTGGGGTGCCGTGGCCGCTCAGCGCCACGGTCATTTGACGAGTTTGGGCCGCTTGTTCGAAGGCGGCGAATGGTTTGCCCGCATGGCCGCGGGGCTCATCTGCGGTTGTTTGGCCTGGGCCAGTTGGCAGTTTGTCAAATCCGAAATGGTTTCACCCAAAGACTTGGCTTACGGC
>CAMDLJ010000138.1 GCA_945901665.1 Bordetella parapertussis
CGAATGTTTTTCAATCCACTGCACCACCCATTGCTGCGACAGTGACAGTTGCTCGGCCTTGAGCTGCTTGGCCACCGCGTCGCGGTTGTGGATGGCATCAGAGTTGCCTTTGCGCGCTGCCAAGGCAAACCACATGTGGGCCAACACCAAATCGACCTCACAACCTTGAGACCGGGTGCAAACCCTGCCCCCATGGTGCTTGTTCTTTTGTTCTGTGCTGTAGAAAATCTTTCAAAGTGTGACCAGCAGTTCCAAGGCACCACTGTCCCCATCCGTCAGACAGGAGGAATTGCATGAACGAGTCACCGAATTCTGTTTCACACCCCAACACTGTCTTGGCCCCTCATCCGCAGGGCTTGCCCAAAGGCCGCCAGGGCCTGGCGCATCCAGTTTTGCAGTTGATGATCCAACACCAGCGGATCGATCCAACACAAGCCCAGGCCTTGTTGGCCGATGCATCGCCCATGGTGGTGGCCTGTGTGCGCAGCGGTTTGATTGACGCAGTGGCCCTGTGCCGCTTGCTGGCCAACGCCTACAAATTGCCTTGGCTCGATTTGGAAGAGATCAACCCGCGCAAAGTCCCCCAGCAGATGGTGGACGCGGCTCGTTGTCGCCAACATTGGGCCATGCCGATCGAGCGCAAAGACAACGGCGTGGTGGTGGCTATCGCTGACCCTTCGGACAGCGTGGCGCGGCAAAGCATGGAACAGGCTTTGCGCACCAAAGTGCAGTGGGTGGTGGCCAATGTCGATCAGCTCGAGCGCATGTTGGATTTTTATCACCCGGCCTCAACCGCACAAGGGGTGAGCGAAAAAACGCCCGCCGAGCCCGAAGACGACGGCAATGCGGTGGCCTATTGGCAGCGCATCTTGGCGCAAGCGGTGGCTTGGCGGGCATCAGACATCCACATCGAATCGCTGGAAAACGGCTTTCAGGTGCGCTTGCGGGTCGACGGTTTGCTGCGCCCTTTGACCGGCGCGCCGGCCGATTTGCGCTTGCGCTTGGTATCACACATCAAGGTCTTGGCACAGATGGACATTGCCGAAAAACGCCTGCCCCAAGATGGCCGCATCGGGGCCGTGGTGCAAGGGCGGCGATTTGATTTGCGGGTCAGCTCTTTGCCCACTTTGCATGGCGAGAAGTTGGTGGTGCGCCTGCTGGGCGAGCAACAGCGGCCGGCTTTGGCTGCGCTGGGATATGAAGCCGATGATTTGGTGCACCTGAACCACGCCCTGGGTCGAACTGGCGGCATGATCATCGTCACTGGCCCCACGGGGTCTGGCAAAACCCTGTCTTTGTACGCTTGCTTGGACGTGCTCAACCAAAGCCATGTGAACATTGCCAGCATCGAAGACCCATGCGAAATGGTGGTGCCAGGCATCAACCAGGTGAACGTGAACGAGCGCGCCGGTTTGGACTTTGCAACCGGTCTGCGGGCTTTTTTGCGGCAAGACCCGGATGTGTTGATGGTGGGCGAAATTCGCGACCGCACGACTGCGGGCATTGCCTTGCAAGCGGCGCAAACCGGGCACCTGGTGCTGACCACGCTGCACACCAACGACGCCCCGGGCGTGCTTTACCGCTTGATGCACATGGGGGTGGAGGCTTTTCAACTGGCCGCCAGTGTCCACCTGGTGACGGCCCAACGCTTGGTGCGGCGCTTGTGTCCGCAGTGCAAACAGCCCAGCACCTGGGGCGCGGAGTTTGACCGATTGGGTTTGGGACCAGCGGCCCTGTCTCAGGCAGGCTTTGACAACCCGCCTCCGCCAGACCAGCCCATTTACAAACCCTTGGGCTGTGGCCAATGCCTGGAAGGCTTCATGGGGCGGGTGGGTATCTTTCAAGTCATGCCCGTCAGCCCGGCGATGGCATCTTTGTTGGTGCAAGAAAAAGACCTGTCTGCCCTGACCGCCCAAGCCCAGCGCGAGGGCATGCGCACCTTGCGCCAAGCCGGTTGGCTCAAAGTGTCCAGCGGCCTCACGGCGGTTCAAGAGGTCTTGGGGGCCACCCATGTCTAGGCCCTACACCCAGGATTCACAGGCATCAAAAAGCCAGCATTGGTTTGCGTGGACTGGCCGCGATGCGCAAGGCCAAGACCAAAGCGGCCAAATGCCCGCCCTGCAGCGCGCTGACATCGAAGCGCATTTGCACGCGCAACGCATTCGGCCCATTCGCATCCAACGCATGCGTCGCCCCCAGGCCCTTGGAAAAGCCCGCGCCAAAGAGGTGGCCCGCTTCACCCGCCAACTGGCCACCTTGGTGCAAGCCGGCATTCCTTTGCTGAGCGCCTTGAAACTGTTGGACAACGCCACCGAACACCCGGGCATGCGCGACATTGCACAAGATTTGATGGCCCAGGTGGAAAGTGGCGTGAGCCTGCACCAAGCCATGCAAACACACGACTGCTTTAGCCCGGTTTATTTGGGCATGGTGGCTGCGGCCGAGGCGTCGGGCCAGTTGGATGTGATCTTGGGTGAACTGGCGCAAAGTTTGGACAGCGAGTTGGGCCTGCGCGAGGCCTTGAAGTCGGCCCTGACCTATCCCTTGGCCGTGCTGGTGCTGTCGGGCTTGGTGTTGGGCCTCATGCTGGCCTGGGTGGTGCCCGCCTTTGAAAGCATTTTTAGCTCGATGGGCGCGGAGTTGCCCGCCCCCACCCAAATGGTGCTGTCCTTGAGTCGCTGGTGGGTGGCCAACGGATGGACCCTGGCCGCCGCGTTCACCACCGTGGCACTGTTGCTGCGGCACTGGCTGCGCCACCACCCCCAGGGCCAATGGGCGCAGGCGCAAATGGCTTTGGCCTGGCCGGTATGGGGTGAGTTGGTGCAACTCGCTTGTGTATCGCGCTGGGCGCGCACGCTGTCGAGCCTGATGCAAGCCGGCGTGGCATTGCCCGAGGCGCTGGACATCAGCGCAAAGGCCAGCGGCAACCTTTGTTATGAAAAATATTTAGCCAGGGTGCGCTCGGATGTGATGAACGGCACCGCCTTGGCCCAAGCGCTGGCGCTGGGCACCCCCGTGACCACTTCGGGCCGAAGCCCAGGGTGGCGGCGACCCTTGTTCTCGCCGCAGGTGTTGCAAATGGTGGCGGTGGGCGAAGCCTCTGGCCGCTTGGATGAGATGCTCATGCAAGTGGCCCGCATGCACGAAGCACAGGTGCAATGGTTGCAAAAAAGGATCAGCGTGTTGATGGAGCCCACGGTGATGGTGGTCTTGGGCGTGCTGATTGGTGGCTTGGTGACGGCCCTGTACTTACCGATTTTTCAGCTCGGCCAAGTGCTGTGAAGGCCTGCATTAGACTGCGCCCATGGACAAAGTGTGGCGCATTGGTTTGACGGGCGGCATTGGCAGCGGCAAAAGCACCGCGGCCAAAGTGCTGGCCCAACTAGGCGCTGCCGTGATCGATGCCGATGCCTTGGCCCGCTCGGTCACGGCCCCCGGCGGCACCGCCATCCCCGCATTGCGAACGGCCTTTGGTGAAGCGGTGCTGGACGCCCAAGGCGGGCTGGACCGTCAACGCATGCGCGAACTGGCTTTCACGGATGCGCAGGTCAAAAAACAATTGGAAGCCATCGTCCACCCCTTGGTCAAACAAGCCATTGACCAACAAGCGCAATCGGCTTTGGCGGCCGGCGCGCGGGTGCTGGTGTTTGACATTCCCTTGTTGGTGGAGTCCGGGCGTTGGCGCAGCCAGGTCGATGGGGTGTTGGTGATCGATTGCAGCACCGAAACACAAATCGCCCGGGTGCAAGCACGCAATGGCTGGCCGCGCGAACAAATCCTCGCCGTTATTCAAGCCCAAGCCTCGCGCGAGCAGCGACAAGCCGCAGCGGATTGGTTGATCCTCAATGAGGGCTTGGCGCTGGAAGCATTTGAGGCCGCAGTGGCCGAATGGGCCCAGCAGTGGGGATTGCCCGCGCCAGCGCTGGACATGTGATGGCACAAAAGCGCCAGCCCGACTGAATCAAGGGGCCCAAGGCCCTGTCAAACCCCATCGGACAAGGTTATGATTGCGCTCGGAACAAACGCGCAGTGATCCTCTACGAGCACCCCTTCAACGAAAGAGTCCGCACTTATTTGCGGCTGGAGCATTTGTTCCATCGTTTTGACGAATTGATCACCCGTGAGCCCGCCGTTGACCACCACTTTGCCCTGACCACCTTGTTTGAACTGGTGGATGTGGGCGGCAGGGCCGACCTCAAAACCGAGGTCCTCAAAGACCTGGAAAAAAATCGCCAGCAATTTTTGTCTTATCGGGGCAACCCTTCGGTGTCTGAAGCGGCTTTGAACGAAGTCATCGCTGAACTGGATATGCACCTGGAGCTGCTCAAGTCGGTGTCAGGGCGCATCGGCCAAGCGGTGAGCGACAACGAATGGTTGTCTAGCTTGCGCAACCGCTCCAGCATTCCGGGTGGCACTTGTGGGTTTGACTTGCCCTTCTACCATTCCTGGCAGCAACACCCCAGCGCACAACGTTGTCAGGATTTGCGCCAATGGGGGGAGAGCCTGCGCCCGCTGCAAAACGCCGTCAACTTGTTGCTGCGCTTGTTGCGCGACAACGGCATGACCCAAAAGGTGGTGGCCGCTGCGGGCCAGTTTCAGCAAGCCTTGCCCCAAGGCCGCTTTCAGCTGATGCGCTTGCGCTTAGACGCGCAACATGGCCTGATTCCTGAAATCAGCGGCAACCGCTTGATGATTTGGGTGCGCATGATGAAGGCCGATGAAGCCGGTCGCATGCAAGCGAGCAACCAAGACGTTACCTTCGAAGTGGCCTTGTGCGTCTGAGCCCACCAACGGCGCATTGACACAGGCATTCAGGCAAACATTCGGTCACAGCATGGGGATGGAATCACGCACCGTCAGATGCCCGGGCTGCAGCGGGGACAGTTTGTATGCCCCGTCCAACCCCTACCGGCCTTTTTGTTCAAAGGCTTGCAAAAACCACGACTTTGGGGCCTGGGCCAGCGAGCAGCACCGCCTGCCGGATGACACCCCCAGCGACGATTTCGACAACCCCAGCAACCTGCCCACTCCGCCCCTGCCGCAGTGAGCAGGTGCCAATGCCTATGCTTGGTGGGTGGGGCCAGCGTGGGATCGCTCCTGGGCCAACCACTCCAGCACAGGCAGCGTGCCGGGTAACACGGGGGTGACTTGCACGGGGAGGGTTTGCCATGCAAATTCTTGGCCTTCGCGCATGTGCATCACACCTTCCCAAGCTGAAACTTTGCAAAAGTTGAGTTGTACCCAGGCATGTGGGTAGTCCACTTGGGTGCTGCGCCAGGGCTCAACCTGGCGGATGCGAATGCCCAGCTCTTCTTCCAGTTCGCGACCCAAGGCCTGCTCCACACTTTCACTGGCTTCCAATTTGCCCCCTGGAAACTCCCAGTAGCCCGCGTAGACCTTGCCGGGCGGGCGTGAGGTGAGCAAAAAACGGCCATCGGTTTGGATGAGCACGCCCACAGCCACTTGCACCAAAGGCCTGTCAGCTCCACCTTGGCGCGCCAAGGATCCGTCGGCCACCAGGGGTGGGTTCACGCCGCGCTGCGCCCGACGTGTTGCCCTGCAAAATCGCGGGCAAATTGGTGTGCGACGCGCCCACTGCGCGAGCCGCGCTCGAGCGCCCACACCAAGGCCTGGGGGCGGGCCGCGTCAAACAGCGCTGGCGACACACCCAAAGCCGACAACCATTGGGCCACGATGGTGAGGTACTCGTCTTGGGTGAAAGGGTAAAAACTCACCCACAAACCAAAACGCTCGGAGAGAGAAATTTTTTCTTCGATCACCTCACCCGGGTGCACCTCACCATCATCGGTGTGGGTGTAGGTGAGGTTGTCTTTCATGTACTCGGGCAGCAAATGGCGGCGGTTGCTGGTGGCGTAAATCAACACATTGGGGGATGCCGCTGAGACCGTGCCATCCAAAATGGACTTGAGGGCTTTGTAACCCGACTCGCCATCTTCAAAACTCAGGTCATCGCAATAAATGATGAACTTTTCAGACCGCTCAGCCACCAAGTCCATGATGTCGGGCAAATCGGTGAGGTCGGCTTTGTCGACCTCGATCAGGCGCAGGCCTTGCGGCGCATAGTGGTTCAGGCAGGCCTTGATCAGGGAGGACTTGCCGGTGCCCCGAGCGCCGGTGAGCAGCACGTTGTTGGCCGATAAACCCTGTACAAATTGCTCGGTGTTTTGTTGTATTTTTTCTTTTTGTTGATCAATTTCTTTGAGGTCTTCGAGTCGCAACGGGGCCACATGCGCCACCGGCTCCAAGGCACCATGGCCACTGGCGCGCTTGCGATAACGATAGGCCACACTGGCCGACCAATCGGGCGCCGACAAAGGGCGGGGCAGGACCAACTCCACCCGGTCCATCAAGGCGTGCAAACGCTCCACCAGGGCATCAAATTTATCGTTCATGAAAAGGCGCTCGTAAAAACCTGCAGGCTGCAGGCGGTCAACTTCTGTAGTCGGCGTTGATGGTGACGTACTCGTGGCTGAAGTCACACGTCCACACGGTGTCGGTGGCCTGCCCGCGGCCGAGCAGCACCCGCACGGTGATTTCGGATTGCTGCATGATGCGCTGGCCATCGGCTTCTTGGTAGCTGGGGCTGCGACCACCGTTGACCGCCACCTGTACATCGTCCAGGTACAAATCGATGTGTGACTGATCCAAGTCAGCGATTCCGGCATAACCCACCGCGGCCAAGATGCGGCCCAGGTTGGGGTCGCTGGCAAAGAATGCCGTTTTGACCAAGGGGGAATGGGCAATGGCATAGGCCACCTGGCGACATTCGGCGGCATTGCGCCCACCCTCCACAGTGACGGTGATGAATTTGGTGGCCCCTTCGCCATCGCGCACGATGGCCTGGGCCAATTGGCGCGACACCTGCATCAACGCATGGCGCAAAGCTTGG
>CAMDLJ010000139.1 GCA_945901665.1 Bordetella parapertussis
GCGGTGGAGTTGATCCACGCTTACTCCCTGGTGCACGACGACATGCCGTGCATGGACAACGATGTGCTGCGCCGGGGCAAGCCCACGGTGCATGTGGCCTATGGCGAGGCGCAGGCCTTGCTGGCGGGGGATGCCTTGCAGGCCTTGGCCTTTGAGTTGCTCACCCCCGAGGACGGCAGCGTGGCCCCAGCGGTTCAGGCCCGGCTGTGTGCGGCTTTGGCGCGTGCCGCCGGCCACCACGGCATGGCCGGTGGCCAAGCCATCGATTTGGCCCATGTGGGCATGGCCATGACCGAGGCGGCCTTGCGCGACATGCACCGGCGCAAAACCGGTGCCATGCTCGAAGTCAGTGTGCACATGGGCGCCTTGAGCGCGGGTGCCGATGGCCCCACCCTGGCCTGCCTGCAACGCTATGCCCAAGCCATCGGCTTGGCGTTTCAAGTGGTGGACGATATTTTGGATGTGACCGCCGATTCGGCCACCCTGGGCAAAACCGCTGGCAAAGACCAAGCCAACGACAAACCCACTTTTGTGTCATTGTTGGGACTGGCTGGTGCCCAAGCCCAAGCCCAGGCCTTGTTGCCAGAGGCCTTGGGGGCTTTGGATGCCGCCGCTTTGAGAGACGATGGGGCCTTGCGGGCTTTGGCCCACATGGTGGTGCGGCGCGACCGTTGAGAGGAAAAAATCATGGCCAATGTGCTTGAAACCATAGACTCCCCCGCCGATGTGCGGCGTTTGTCGCGCGCGGCTTTGCCCGCCTTGGCCAATGAGCTGCGCGCCTTTGTGCTCGACAGCGTGGCCAAAACCGGCGGCCACTTGAGCTCCAACCTGGGCACGGTGGAGCTGACCGTGGCGCTGCACTATGTGTTCAACACCCCGCACGACCGGCTGGTCTGGGACGTGGGCCACCAAACCTATCCGCACAAAATTTTGACCGGTCGGCGCGATCGCATGGCCAGCCTGCGCCAACTTGGCGGCATCAGCGGCTTTCCGCGCCGCAGCGAAAGCGAGTACGACGCCTTTGGCACCGCGCATTCGTCCACCAGCATTTCAGCCGCTTTGGGCATGGCCATGGCGGCCCAGCAAAAGGGCGACAAGCGCCATGCGGTGGCCATCATTGGCGACGGCGCCATGACCGCTGGCATGGCGTTCGAGGCGCTCAACAACGCGGGTGTGGCCGGGGCCAATATCTTGGTCATCTTGAACGACAACGACATGTCCATCAGCCCGCCAGTGGGCGCGCTCAACCGCTATTTGGCGCAACTCATGAGCGGGCGTTTTTACGCCGCCGCCAAAGACCTGGGCAAGCAAGTGCTCAAAGGCGCACCCACACCTTTGTTTGAACTTGCCCGCCGCTTTGAAGAACAGGCCAAGCACATCGTCACCCCCACGACCTTGTTTGAAAAGTTTGGCTTCAACTACATCGGCCCGATTGACGGGCATGACTTGGACGCCTTGATCCCCACGCTGGAAAACCTGCGCAACCTGCCCGGGCCCCAGTTTTTGCATGTGGTGACACGCAAAGGCCAAGGCTATGAGCTGGCCGAGCGCGACCCCATCGCCTACCACGGCCCCGGCAAGTTCGACCCCAAGGTCGGCTTGACCGCACCCAGCGTGGCCCCCACAACCACCTTCACCCAGGTGTTTGGCCAGTGGCTGTGCGACATGGCCGCGCAAGACCCCAAGCTGGTGGCCATCACCCCAGCAATGCGCGAAGGCTCGGGCATGGTGGAGTTTCATCGCCGCTTTCCCGAGCGTTATCACGATGTCGGCATTGCCGAGCAGCACGCGCTGACCTTTGCCGCCGGCATGGCCTGCGAGGGCCTGCGCCCAGTGGTGGCCATTTACTCCACTTTTTTGCAGCGCGGCTACGACCAACTGATCCACGACGTGGCCCTGCAAAAGCTGCCCATGGTGCTGGCGCTGGACCGCGCGGGCTTGGTCGGTGCCGATGGCGCCACCCACGCCGGGGCCTATGACATCGCGTTTTTGCGCTGCATCCCCAATGTCAGTGTGGCGTGCCCAGCCGACGAGAACGAATGCCGCCAACTGCTGACCACCGCCCACCAACAAGACCACACGGTGGCCGTGCGCTACCCGCGTGGTGCGGGCGTGGGCGTGGCAGTGGACCCAGGCTTGAACCCTTTGCCCTTTGGCAAAGGCGAGTTGCGCCGACCTGGCAAGGGCGTGGCGATTTTGGCGTTTGGTACTTTGCTGTACCCGGCTTTGCAAGCGGGTGAGGCGCTCAATGCCAGCGTGGCCAATATGCGCTGGGCCAAACCCTTGGACACCGAGTTGTTGCTCGAGTTGGCCCGCACCCACGAGGCCCTGGTCACGGTGGAGGAAGGCTGCACCATGGGCGGCGCGGGCTCGGCGGTGATGGAGGCCCTGAACCACGCGGGCGTGACCAAGCCGGTGTTGGCCTTGGGCTTGGGTGACTTTTTCACCGAGCAAGGCGACCCGGCCAAACTGCTGGCCCAGCAAGGCCTGGACGCATCGGGCATCGAAGCCAGCGTGCGCCAGCGCTTTGCGGCTTGGGTGGCACCAGCCGCTGCGCCTCTCAAACTGGTGGGTTGAGCCGGCCAATGGGTGGCCCCACAGGGGTTGGCTTGTGGATTCGCCCCTCCAACGCGTGGGCTGAGCTGCGGGCCGGTTTTGAAGTTGTGCGGACCTGGCGCTGGCGGCCTTGTGGATGGGGCCGCTCGCAAACCCATGACGTTTTTTTGAAAATCTAAAAAAATCGGGAAAACCCGTACGGTGTGTCCTGCATGTGACTGCCTACAATTCCCCTTTTCGCATATCCCTTTGACACCCACTTTCTGGAGACAACAACATGAATCGTCGTTCCGTCATTAAAAACGCAGGCATTGCCAGCATCTTGGCAGCTGGCGTCGCGCCCGCTGTGCGCGCCCAGGCCGCGTTGCGTTGGCGCCTGACCTCGAGCTTCCCCAAAGCCTTGGACACTTTGTTTGGCGTCAATGACGTGTTTGCAGCCAAGGTCAAAGAGATGACCGGTGGCAAGTTTGAGATCACCACCCACGCCGCTGGCGAAATCGTGCCCGCTTTCGGCACCGTGGACGCCACCAAGGACGGCACGGTTGAAATGTCCAACACCGCGCCTTATTACTATTTTGGCAAGGACGAAACCTTTGCTCTGGGTTGTGCGATTCCCTTTGGCTTGAACAGCCGCCAAATGACCGCCTGGATGTATGAAGGCAATGGCATGAAGTTGATGCGCGACTTCTATCGCAACTACAACATTGTCAATTTCCCCATGGGCAACACCGGCACCCAAATGGGTGGTTGGTTCCGCAAAGAAATCAAATCTCTCAAAGACTTCAAAGGTGTCAAATTCCGCGTCGGTGGTTTTGCTGGCAAGGTGGTCGAGCGCATTGGTGGCGTGCCCCAAAACATCCCCGGTGGCGAGATTTACCAAGCCCTGGAAAAAGGCACCATCGACGCCGCCGAATGGGTGGGCCCGTATGACGACCTGAAGCTGGGCTTTTACAAAGTGGCCAAAAACTACGCCTACCCGGGTTGGTGGGAGGGCGGTCCCCAGTTGGACCTGCACATCAACACCAAGGCCTATGACAGCTTGTCGCCCGAGTACAAGGCCATCATCGCCAATGCGGCAGCCTATGCCCACACCGACATGCAAGCCCGCTACGACGCCCGCAACGCTGCGGCGCTCAAGCAGCTGGTGGCCGGTGGCGCCAAGCTCTTCCCCTTCTCCAAAGACCTGATGGACGCCGCGTTCAAAGAGTCGATGGCCCTGTACAGCGAAGTCTCGGCCAAGAACCCGAACTGGAAAAAGGTCTACGACGACTACGCTTCCTTCCGCAAAGAGTCCAACAACTGGTTCCGCGTGGCCGATGCGCGTTTTGACAACTACATGCAGTCGCGCTTGAAAGATCTGTGATCTGACCTTGCTTGGCCCGGTGGGCCAGTCAAGTCTGTGATGTACCCCCTTGCAGCCTGCGGACTGTCTGGGGGTTTTCTTTGGATACCGATTCCCCATGAAACCTTTACTCTCTTTGGCCGAGTTCATTGACGCGGTCAACAACCGGTTTGGCACCTTGGCCGGTTGGGCCGTGTTGTTCTCGTGCTTCATCAGTTGCGCCAATGCGGTGCTGCGCTTTGGCTTTAGCCTGAGTTCCAACGCGTGGTTGGAAATCCAGTGGTATTTGTTTGCCGGCGCCGTGATGCTGGGTGCGTCCATGGTGCTGCGCGTCAACGAGCATGTGCGGGTCGATGTGTTTTACGGCCAGTTGTCAGCCCGCATCAAAGTCATGGTGGATTTGTTTGGTTTGACCGTTTTTTTACTTCCAGTGATGGGGTTGATGATTTACCTGTCTTTCCCTTTGTTTTTGCAAATGTTTAACTCGGGCGAGATGTCGTCCAACGCCGGTGGCCTGATCCGCTGGCCGGCCATGTTGATGTTGCCCTTGGGTTTTTCCATGGTGTTTTTGCAAGGTTTGTCGGAAATCATCAAACGCGTGGGTTGGCTCAGCGGCCAATATGAAATGAGCTTGGTTTACGAGAGGCCCCTGCAATGACGGTCGAACAATTTGCGCCCCTGATGTTTCTGGGGCTGATTCTGGTGATGCTGATCGGCTTTCCGGTGGCGTTTTCTTTGGCCGCGTTGGGCCTGTTCTCTGGCCTTTACGCCATCGACATGGGTTGGTTCCCGGCCAACTTCTTGGGCAATTTGCCGCTCAATGTGTTTGGCATTTTGTCCAACGAGTTGTTGCTGGCCATTCCCTTCTTCACCTTGATGGGCGCTTTGCTGGAGAAGTGCGGCCTGGCCGAGGACATGCTCGACTCCATGGGCCAGTTGTTTGGGCCCATGCGCGGTGGTTTGGGTTATTCGGTCATCATTGTGGGCTTTATTTTGGGCGCCATCACCGGCACCGTGGCTGGGCAGGTGATTGCCATGGCCATGATCTCGCTGCCGGTGATGATCCGCTACGGCTACAACATGAAATACGCCACCGGTGTGTTGGCCGCTTCGGGCACCATCACCCAGTTGGTGCCGCCGTCTTTGGTGCTGGTGGTGATGGCCGATCAGTTGGGCCAATCGGTGGGCGACATGTACAAAGGCGCCTGGGGCCCCTCGATGTTGCAAATTTTATTTTTTGCAATTTACACCTTTATCTTGGGCCGCATTTACCCGCACCATGTGCCTGGTGTGCCGCGCGAGGCGCGCACCTTGCACGGATGGGCGCTGTGGAAAAAGTGCTTGCGCGGCATCATCCCCTCAGCCATTTTGATCTTCACCGTGCTGGGCAGCATGGGGGGCTTGCCCGGCATCAATGTGGCCATTGCCACCCCCACCGAGGCCGGTGCCATGGGGGCTGTGGGCGCATTTATTTTGGCCGGTATCCACGGGCGGCTGAACTGGCCGCTGATCAAAGACGCCATGGGCGGGACCATGCGCATCACCGCCATGGTGGTGTTCATCCTGATTGGCTCGCGCGTGTTCTCGCTGGTGTTCCAAGGCGTGGACGGCGGCAAATGGATCGAGCACATGCTCAGCGACTTGCCCGGCGGGCAGGTGGGCTTTTTGATCGTCGTCAACATCTTCATTTTCTTCTTGGCGTTTTTCCTCGACTTCTTCGAAATTGCTTTCATCATCTTGCCCATGCTGGGTCCCGTGGCGGCCAAGATGGGCATCGACCAAATTTGGTTTGGCGTGCTGCTGTGCGTGAACATGCAAACCAGCTTCATGCACCCGCCGTTTGGCTTTGCGCTGTTTTACCTGCGTGGCATCGCCGACACCTTGTTCAAGTCGGGCGTCATCCCCAAAATGGTCGAGTCGCGCGATATCTACCTGGGGGCCATTCCCTGGGTGATCTTGCAATTGCTGCTGGTGGTGGTGGTGATTTTTGTGCCCGAAACCGTGACCGCCTTTTTGGACAAAGTCGAAGCCGTGGATTTGGACAAGGTGCAAATCGAGATGCCGGTCGATGAGTTGGCCAACACCAACGATGACGACCGCATCACTGACATCTTGGAGCAGAAGAAGCCCGACGAGCCCAAGAACTGAGCGCGACCTTGACACCCGAGCGCACGCCCGAATCTCCCACGGGGGAGGGCGCTATCCCCTTGAACGCGCAACCCGTGGAGGGTGCGGCCTTCACCCCCACCATCAAAGCCTTGTCGGTGTTGTTGGTGCTGGGCATTGCGGTGTATGTGGTGCGCCTGTGGCCTGAGGACGGCTGGTTGTCGTTGGGGCTGCAGTCGCTGGGCTTCATGGCCGCCACCTTGGTGGTGGTGCTGGCCTGCTTGGGCTACATCTGTTGGAGCCGGGTGCGGATTGACGACACCCACATCGAGCAAACCTGGGTCTGGCGCAAGCGCGTGGCGATTGCCGAGATCTCGCAACTCAAACTCATCTACGTGCCATACATGTCTTGGTTCATTGCCCCGCGCCTGGTGGTGCGTTTGGGCGTGACCGGTTGGTATGTGTTCCACGCCGCCGACCGGCGTGTGCTGCAGCGCTTTTATCAATTGGCGCTGCGCGGGGCGAACCCTTTGGGCAATTGACCCCGCGGTCAGCGCGTGGCCACCTGGGATGGACTTGCCCTTGGCCAAACTGGCCAAGAGCCTTCAAGCCTTGCGCCGAGGCCCCAGCTTCCACCAGGGAAACAAAGCCCGCAAAGACTGCACTTGACCGCCTTGGTCGTCTGCATAGCCCACCCATGACGCCAGGTGCTGGCGCCACTCCGGCGTGGCCAAAAACTGGCGCAGGGCCAGCACGGCGGGGCTGTCCAGCGCCGACTTGAGGCACACCAAGCGGTAGTGCTCTTGGGCCAGTGGCACAAAACCCAGCCCCCGCTGTTGCGCGGCCCAGGCCAGGCCCAGGCCCACATCGGCTTGGCCCGCAGCCACCGTGGCGGCCAC
>CAMDLJ010000140.1 GCA_945901665.1 Bordetella parapertussis
CTGGCCACCATCAAAACCACGGTGGAAGCCAATGGCGGCAAGCTGCGTTATGCGACTGCGGTTTACACGGCGTATCGCGATGCGGCCTTGGCCACCAAACTGGTCAGCGATTCCATCTCTGACGGCACTCCGGGGCAAAACCTGGTGCCTTATGTGTACTTCACCAACGAACAAGACAGCAGTGGCGTTTATCACCCCTTCATGGTGGTGGTGAGCTACGGCAATCAGGCCTCGCCCAACGGCTTGGTGGATGTGCCGCATCCACCGGCTTTGGGTTCGGGCTCATACCCCGACTCCAAAGTCACGCGGTTCTCTAACCTGGAAAACTACGTGCAAATGATCCCCATGCGCGACTACGGGCAGGTCAGTGCGGTGACTGACAATGCCTCGGTCATCACCAAAAACCTGTGGACGGGCTCTTCGGTGGCCGCCAACGTGTATACCTATGCCGACGAGGCCGACAACGGCATTTTGATCGACGGTTCGGTCATGTTTCCAGCCTACAACAATACCTTGGTGCCCTCGCATTTGGCCGGTGAATTGTCGGCCAGTGGCTGCCACGTGGGGCAAGGCGGTGGTGGCCCCCATTGCCACAGCGACGGCTATCAATCGGGCTTTGGCCTGGCGCTGTACAACGACAGTGATTATTTGAACAAGACCCATCCGCCTTTGATTGGTTTTGGCTACGACGGCATTGCCTTGTTTGGCAAATACCGAGGTTCTACCGATGCCGCCATGTTGGGATACACCACCAGCTTGGATGAGTTTGGGGCCCACAACCACGACAGTATGGGCTACCACTACCATGCCCACACGGTGAGCGACCACACGCCGGTCGGCCAAACGGCGGGATCAACGTATCCAACCACCATGTATGTGTTGATGAAAGGTGCCTACATTGGCAAGGTCACCACGATCCCCTACTTCCGGGCCAAATCCGCATTCAATACCAACAAATACCTGGGCGGCACGGTTCAGTAAATCAGCCGCTGTGTGACCCATCGCCTCCACCCCAACGCTTGGCCCATGGCTTGGGTGGGCAGCCTGAGGCCTTAATGACATTCACGATCAGGGCATTAAAAGCCTGGCTGTTTGCTGGATTGATGGCGGGTCCGTTATGTGTGCTTGCCGGCGATGTTCATTACAACCAAATGGGCATCAAGCGCGAGGCTGGGAATCAATTTGTTTTTTCGCTGAGTTTGAACCTGACCCATGTCTTGCACCAGGTGTTGGCACCCCAGACACCCCTGGTGGAATTTTTAAAGATCTATTCAGACGCTCCCGACAAAGAACTGCAAACCGCCATGAACAAGGCAGCCACCCAGTTGGGCGACAAGTCCTTCATGCTGCTGCCCTCCGGCTCCAAGGTGTGGATTCGCCAATGGCAATTGCCGCCCCTTGCAGCCATGCGCGAAGCCTTGAAGGCCCATGCCTTTTTGATGGAAATGCCATCCGCCACCCCAGTTCATGTGCCACCCATGTGGGTGCAGGCGCATGGGCAAAGCAAAGCCTCGGTGGGCCGCGCGCAATTGCAAGTGCACAAAGCACTGCACCCCGTGTGGGTGATCCAGCCACAAGATCAGTTTTGGCTCACCGACCAAATCCCGATGGCCATTGTGAGTTTTGAATGAATGCAGAGTCCATGGTCCGCTGTGACGTGGGTGCACGGGCGCGGTGCAAGCGCCAGGCCATGTTGTGCGCCACGCTGCTGCTGGGCTTGATGCTATGGACCGCCCACGCCGGGGCGCATTTGATGCCCGCACAACAAGGCGCCTTGCATGTGCAAGGTGCCTCGGTGCTGGCCATGGTGGCCTTGCCTGTGTCAGCACTCACCCAGGTGGACGATGATGCCGATGGCCGCTTGTCTGAACTGGAGGTGCAACGGCACTTGGAGCGCATCAAAGACCAAGTCCAGGCCAGGTTTCGCTTGTTCAATGGCGATACACCTGGGCGATTGGACCAATTGCAAATCCTGGCCGAGGAAGATGAAAGAACGCCGCCCCAAGCAAGCCCTGCCGCTGCCCTGGCCCCCAGTGCCGGGGCCCCCTATTTTTTGATGTTGATGAAAGTGGGCTTTTCCAACGCACCCGATGCGCTTCGTTTGGAAACCAATTTGTTTGGCACCGCAGCGCGCGAGCGCCAACTCACGCTCAAGCTCACCCGTGGTGAAGACACCGAGGCCGTGGTGTTGACGCCGTTTCAAACAACGCACCATTTTTTTCGTTCACCGCTTCACGTCTTGCTCGACTACATCTTGTTGGGTATTGAGCATATTTTGTTGGGTTGGGACCATTTAACTTTTTTGGTCACGTTGCTGGTTGCCGCTACCGGCTGGCGCTACTGGTGGCGCGTGCTGACGGGGTTCACGCTGGCCCACAGCATCACCTTGACTGCCAGCTTGCTTGGGTTTTTACAAGTGCCCGCCGCCGTGGTGGAGCCCTTGATCGCAGCCAGCATTGTGTTGATGGCCGGGCTCAACTTGGTGCAGCGCACTGCGGTGCTGGGTCAGCGCTTGCTGATTGTTTTTGCGTGCGGCTTGTTGCACGGCATGGGGTTCGCCTCGGCCATTTCCGACCTGGGCTTGCACGGCACTTATCAATGGACCAGCATTTTGGGATTTAACCTGGGCATAGAGTTGGGGCAATTGCTGTTTTTACTGGCGTTCTTGGCGCTGGCCAAAGGTCTGCGCGCCTCGGGTTGGACACCGGTGCTTGGGCAACGCACAGCTGGTTTGACTTTCGAGTGGTGGGTGTCGGCGCTGGCCTTGGCGGCGGGCATTTTTTGGTTGGCCGAGCGACTGTTTGATGCGTGGGGTTAAGCACTCACGCATGTGACTCGGTTAAGGTCCAGGCCAGTGGAAGCACTTGTGCCAACCCTGAACTGCCCCGGCTTTTAAGGAAGCTATTTGGTTAAAGTAAAAACGACTGTCAACGCAGTTGCTTGACATCGGTTGGCGCAAGACCCATGCGAGTAAGGGGGGTGTCTTTTGCGCTGGGCACTGAGGTTAGATTGACTGCCGAACAGTTTTCAATACCAGACCAATGCGGACGCCTTCAGAAAAAATCAGCGTTCAAGCCATGCGGTCAAACACCATGACCTTTGATATAGGTTTCAAGAAACTTGATCTGGCTGCCTTGTAGTTCAATGATATTTTTGACCAAGTCACCCACAGAGACAACGCCAATCACTTGATTCTTCTCAAGAACGGGTAAATGCCTGATGTGCTTGTGAACCATGATCGCCATACACTCATCCAGCGAGTTTGCGAGTGAGACAGTCAGCGGATTGGGCGTCATGACCTTTGAAACCACCACTTGTGCGGGATTGTTATGCGGCAACAACACCTTGATGGCGCAATCACCCTGTGAAACGATGCCCATCAATGCACCGTCATCGATGACCAAAACGGCCCTGACGCGGAAATCACGCATGATTTTCAGCACGTCTTCTATAGAGTCAGACGATCGTACCGAGAAAATGGTGTTGCTCTTTTGGTCAATAATTTTTTTTACTGTTGTCATATAAATTAACCTGAAAATTAAAATTTTACAGTAGCTGCTGTTTGGGAAAAGCGTGTGACTTTTTAAAGGGCCGGATTGGGTATGAAATTGTCAAATTGAAACGCAAGCTTTGCTCTTGCGGCTTGCATCAAACGGCCCAGCCGCCACCGATTGGGGAAATCCGCCCAATAAAACCAAATGCGCAAATACGATTCGCCATTCAGCATCGTCGATGTCACTGGCAAGGGTACTGGGCGCTGGAAGGGCCAAATGCAGCAAAGGGACATCCACTGGACCAACCGCTTGAACAATGTGCTGCGGTGGTTGCGGGTCATGATCCAGCAAGCGTTCGCGCGCAATCACATGGGCAGCCAATTTCTGAAATGTTTCGACAGCGCTGGCCCCATGAATTCTCGAGATTGGGTGAGCAGCACCCTTTCCCCCTTCAAGCCGCATTGAAACCATGTCGCTCATCCTTGAAATCCAATGAAAAATGGCTTATTGGTAAACACCATCCGTGATGCATGGCGTATGCTTGATTCAATGTTTAAGCGCTAGAACCTTTGTGGTTCATCCAATCTGAAACCAACTGCTTTGATTGAACGACTTGCTCTGGTTTGAGTCTTTTCAACAAAATATCTCTGTTGGAAATGCTGTCAGAGTCCCCTTTTCGGGCAGCCAAAGAAAACCACATGTGCGCCTGTACGATGTCCACATCACAACCCTTGCCGGATGTCAGACACACACCCAAATTAAATTGGGCTTCGATGTCGCCCTGGTTGGCTGCTTTTTCGTACCAGTAAAAAGCTTTTCGCAGATTGACGGGACAACCGCGACCCTGCTCCATCATCATCGCCAAATTAAATTGAGATTCTGGGCTGCCATTGGTCGCCGCTTTGGTGTACCAACGTATCGCCTCAGTCTCGTTCACGGCAACGCCTTCCCCGTTTTCGTAGATGTAGCCAAGCTGGTAACAAGCATCTAAATCACCTTGCAAAGCTTGGAGCATCAGACCTTTCATCTCCTTTGTGACTTCCGGCGCAGCTGCCGAGGCTTGAGGTGGGTTTGTGGGCGCGCGTGGATCTGCTGGTTTTGGTGTCTCGTACTTGATGGGCGACTTATCAATGCTGATGTCAAACACGTCAACGGGATCTTCAATATTTTTGAGTGATTGGGGCCCACGGGCGTAAAAAGCAACGCTATCAAATCTTTTACGAACTTCTGTGTGGACACTGTTGGATATGCAAATACCGCCAGGTATGCCGATGGATTCCAATCGAGCGGCAATGTTGATTCCCTCGCCCATCAAGTCATTGCCCTGAACGATGACGTCACCCAAATGGATACCCACTCTAAAGTGCGCTTGATTTTCAACTCGATGGATTGAATTTCTTTGTTTCAAAAGTTTTTGAAATTCAATGGCTGCCGTGACTGCATCAACCGGGCTGCTAAATTCAGCAATCACAGAATCGCCTGCTGTATTAAAGATGCGCCCGTAATGTGAGGCGATGGCCTTATCCATGTGGGCTCTGGATTCCTTTAACTTTTTGAGCGTTCCTGCTTCATCTTCACCCATGGCTTTGCTGAAACCGACCATATCGGAAGCAAGAATCACGGCCATTTTTCTTCTGGGCTTATCGTCGGACATTCGCTGTTCTCCATGGGTCTATTGACCATGAAAGGGGATATAAAAAATCATTTTAGACTGTGGTTCACCAAGCAATATGAAAATAATGAAAATGGTCGGCCAATGAAAAAGCCCTGAACTTTGCATTCAGGGCCTGAACAGTCGAGATTGTGGCACCAGCGTGGTGCACGAGGCTGATCCTATTTCTGGCAGAGCTGGGAGACGATTGGAAAACTTTGTGATGAGAAGATCATAGTTTTCTGGGATCGATCAGTTGGGCTTGATGTTGTTGTCTTCAGCCACTTTTTTCCACATTTGAATTTCGGAAGAAATCAACTTGGCAAACTCCTCTGGTTTGCTGGTCAGTGTGACGACCGACTTGCTGGTCAGTGATTTCTGTACTTCTGGCAGGGCCATGACACGCACAACTTCTTCATTCAAGCGCTTGATGATGGGCGCTGGTGTCCCTGCAGGGGCCAGCAGTCCGTACCAAAGAGAAGCTTTCATGTCCACCCCCAACTCCTGAAGGGTGGGAACGGTGGGGTGGTCCTTTAAGCGTTCGCTGGCAGTCACCGCCAAGGCTTTGACACGCCCGCTTTGCAAGAAGGTGGTTGCCGGCCCCACATCTGCCATCACCATGGTGACGTCCCCAGCGATCACAGCAGAAATGCCTTCAGTTGTGCTCTTATAGGGAATATAAGTGAAGCGCGCACCTGTCTTACCTTTGAATAATTCGTTGATCAGTTGGAACGAAGAAGATGGAGCGGCATAGTTGGAGAGGTTGGGGTTTAGCTTGGATGCAGCCACCAGCTCAGCGACGTTTTTGGCTGGGTTGTTGGTATTGACCAAGATCATCAAGGGTGAATCGCCAAACAAAGCAATCGGTGCGAAATCGTTGGGTCCGTAAGGCAGTTTGGCGTTGAGCACATGGTTGAAAACAATGGGTCCTGGTGCGCCCATGAGCAATGTGTAGCCATCCGGTTTGGCCTTCGCAACGTAAGAAGCGCCAATGATGGATGCCACACCAGGTTTGTTTTCCACCACGACGGATTGACCCAAACCAGCTGGCATTTTTTCAGCCAATATTCTGGCCATCTGGTCAACCCCGCCGCCAGCTGAGTAGCCCACCACAATAGTGATCGGCTTGACGGGGTAATCTTGGGCATGGGCGTTGAGTGCAGCCAAGCTGAAACACCCCGAGACAAACAAGCTGGCAAAACAACGCAGGTATGTTTTCATCAAAGTCTCCTGATTAAAGTGTAAATGTACTTGTACATTGGTGGCATATGCTACTTGATGGCATGTCACAGAAAAGATGCAGCTCTTTCAATGTGTTTCATGGCGCATCGCGGCCCCTTAACTCCAACCACCCCGTCTTTGGGCAGCCTATCCTTCCCGTTGACCTTGCACTGCATGGCCTGAATCCATGGGTGCTGGGGACGCCACTGAACCAAGCAGTGATTCAATCAGGGGGATAAAAGTTTCGATGGGTTCGCAAGGGTAATCGGGATCGCAGGTTGCTTGGTCATAGCGTTTCACAAATTCGGCGGTCCAATCAAAGTAAGGGTGGCCTCGCCAGATTTCACGTTCATGCCGATCGATGCCTGCAAAGTGGTGCGCATGAAAATTTTGAAAAACGGCATGGTTGCGCAGCATCCAATGGTTGCGTTCAGAAATATGTGGCCCTAAAAGCACTGAAGCAAATTCACCATGGTTGCTATAGGAGGTGATGTAACCAACGTCATGAAAGAGGGCAAC
>CAMDLJ010000141.1 GCA_945901665.1 Bordetella parapertussis
ACACGTCCACACGGTGTCGGTGGCCTGCCCGCGGCCGAGCAGCACCCGCACGGTGATTTCGGATTGCTGCATGATGCGCTGGCCATCGGCTTCTTGGTAGCTGGGGCTGCGACCACCGTTGACCGCCACTTGTACATCGTCCAGGTACAAATCGATGTGTGACTGATCCAAGTCAGCGATTCCGGCATAACCCACCGCGGCCAAGATGCGGCCCAGGTTGGGATCGCTGGCAAAGAATGCCGTCTTGACCAAGGGGGAATGGGCAATGGCATAGGCCACCTGGCGACATTCGGCGGCGTTGCGCCCACCTTCTACCGTGACGGTGATGAATTTGGTGGCCCCTTCGCCATCGCGCACGATGGCCTGGGCCAATTGGCGCGACACCTGCATCAACGCATGGCGCAAAGCTTGGCCATCGCTGCAAGCCCAATCGGTGATGGCCGGGTGCTTGGCTTGCTGGGTGGCCATCACGATAAACGAGTCGTTGGTCGATGTATCGCCATCGACGGTGATGCGGTTGAATGAAGCCTCGGCCAGGTCGTGGGCCAGTGCGTCCATCAAACCGGGCGCAATGCAGGCATCGGTGGCCACAAAACCGAGCATGGTGGCCATGTTGGGGCGGATCATGCCGGCACCCTTGCTGATACCCGTGACGGTCACGGGAACACCCGACAGCGCTACTTGCACCGAAAAGGCTTTGGCCACGGTGTCGGTGGTCATGATGCCGTGGGAGGCCAACAGCCAGTGGTCAGCCTGGGCCGCCGCAAGGGCCGCGGGCAAACCGGCCACGATGCGCTCGTATGGCAGCGGCTCCATGATCACGCCAGTGGAAAAAGGCAGCACTTGTTGCGGGTTGATGTACAGCTGCTCGGCCATAGCCGCGCACACCGCTTGGGCATGCACCAGGCCTGGTTCGCCGGTGCCTGCGTTGGCCACACCGGTGTTGATGACCAGCGCACGGATGGATTGCCCGCTGGCCAAATGCGCGCGGCACAACTGCACGGGCGCTGCACAAAAGCGGTTTTGGGTGAACACACCGGCCACCACAGCACCCGGATCAAGCAAAAACACGGTGAGGTCTTTGCGGTTGGCTTTGCGCACGCCTGCCTCGACCACGCCGATGCGCAAACCAGCGACTGGATGCAAATCACCAGCCTGGGGGGGCAATAAATTCACAGCCATGGTTTCAAGCCAGCTTGCCGTGGCAGTTTTTGAATTTTTTACCGCTGCCACAAGGGCAGGGCTCGTTGCGGCCCACTTTGGCCAGCCCCTGGGGGGCCAACTCAAATTCGCTGCTGGGGGCAGTGTAGGTATAGGCCTCGCCGGTCTCGTTGGGCGCGGTATAGGTCACGTTGCTGATTTTTTCGGCTTGCGATTCCAAGGCTTGGGCCGCCTCGTCAATTTGCTGCTGCGATTGAATTTGCATGTTCATCAAGACACGGGTGACTTCGTTCTTGACTTGATCCAGCAACTGGCCGAACAACTCGAAGGCCTCGCGCTTGTACTCTTGCTTGGGTTGCTTTTGGGCATAGCCCCGCAAGTGAATGCCCTGGCGCAAGTAGTCCAAGGAAGACAAATGTTCGCGCCAGTGGTTGTCGATGCTTTGCAACAACACCACCCGCGTGAAGGGGGTGAGCTGATCTGCGCCCACCTGGGTCACTTTGCTGGCAAAAGCGGCATGGGCTGCGCTGACCACTTTTTCGACCACATCTTCGTCCGACACCGATGTGGCGCCCTCGATCCACGCTTGCAAACCCAGATCAATTTGCCACTCCATGGCAAGGGCGCGCTCCAATGTGGGGATGTCCCACTGCTCTTCAACCGATTCCACCGGCACAAATTGCCGAACCAAATCGGTGAAGCAACCTTCGCGCAAACTGGTGATTTGCGCACTGAGGTCTTGGGCATCCAAAATGTCATTGCGCTGCTGGTAAATCACTTTGCGCTGGTCGTTGGAGACATCGTCGTACTCGAGCAGCTGCTTGCGCACATCAAAATTGCGCGCCTCCACCTTGCGCTGCGCGCTTTCAATGCTGCGCGTGACAATGCCCGCCTCAATGGCTTCGCCCTCGGGCATTTTCAAGCGGTCCATGATGGACTTCACGCGATCGCCCGCAAAAATGCGCATCAGCGGGTCGTCCAAGCTCAAGTAAAAGCGCGACGAACCTGGGTCACCCTGGCGGCCCGAGCGGCCACGCAACTGGTTATCAATGCGGCGCGACTCATGGCGCTCAGTGGCAATGATGCGCAATCCGCCTTGGGCCACGACCTTGTCATGGTCCATTTGCCACTGGGCCCGCAGGGCAAGCTCCTGCTGTGCGTGCTGATCTGCGGCAATGGCCGCATCGGTTTGCATCGCAGAAATCATTTTTTCGAGGTTACCGCCCAACACAATATCGGTGCCGCGACCTGCCATGTTGGTGGCGATGGTGATCATCTGGCTGCGCCCGGCTTGGGCCACGATGTCGGCTTCTCGCTCATGCTGTTTGGCGTTGAGCACCTGGTGCGGCAGTTTGGCTTGGGTCAACAGGGCAGAAATGATTTCCGAGTTTTCAATCGAGCTGGTGCCCACCAACACGGGTTGGCCACGCTCGTGGCAATCGCGGATGTCGTCAATCGCGGCCGTGTATTTTTCTTGGGTGGTTTTGTACACCCGATCGAGTTGGTCTTCGCGCCGGCTGATGCGGTTGGGCGGGATGACCACCGTTTCCAAACCGTATATCTCTTGAAATTCGTAGGCCTCGGTGTCGGCCGTGCCGGTCATGCCAGAGAGCTTTCCGTACAAGCGGAAATAGTTTTGAAAGGTGATGGACGCCAGGGTTTGGTTTTCGGCCTGGATGTTCACGCCCTCTTTGGCCTCGACCGCTTGGTGCAATCCATCGCTCCAACGCCTGCCCGACATCAAGCGACCGGTGAACTCATCGACGATGACGATTTCACCGTTTTGGTTCACGTAGTGCTGGTCCCGGTGATACAGGTGGTGGGCACGCAAGGCTGCGGTCAAGTGGTGCATCAGGCTGATGTTGGCGGGGTCGTACAAGGACGCACCTTCTGGCAGCATGCCCATCTCAACCAATAAGCGCTCCGAATTTTCATGCCCTTGTTCGGTGAGAAACACCTGGTGTGATTTTTCATCCACCGTGAAGTCGCCAGCCTTGGTCACGCCTTCGCCGGTGCGCAAATCTTCTTCGCCCTCTTGGCGCTGCAACTTGGGCACCAAACGGTTCATGGCCACATAACGCTCGGTGTGGTCCTCGGCTTGGCCGCTGATGATCAGCGGCGTGCGCGCCTCATCGATCAAAATGGAGTCGACCTCGTCGACGATGGCGTAATGCAATTTGCGCTGCACCCGATCACCAGGCTCATACACCATGTTGTCGCGCAAATAGTCAAAGCCAAACTCGTTGTTGGTGCCATAGGTGATGTCGCTGCCATAGGCCACTTGTTTTTCTTCGCGCGACATTTGCGGCAGGTTGACCCCCACACTCAAGCCCAAAAAGTTATACAAGCGCCCCATCCACTGCGCATCGCGTTGGGCCAGGTAGTCGTTGACCGTCACCACATGCACGCCGCGACCCGTCAAAGCATTCAGGTAAACCGCCAATGTGGCAGTGAGTGTCTTGCCCTCACCGGTGCGCATTTCAGCGACCTTGCCATTGTGCAGTGCCATGCCGCCACTGAGTTGCACATCAAAGTGGCGCATTTTCATGATGCGCTTGGAGCCTTCGCGCACCACAGCAAAAGCTTCTGGCAACAGGTCATCCAATGGCTTTCCGCCAGCCACTTGCTGTTTGAAAGCCTCCGTTTTGGCTTTGAGCGCCTCATCACTGAGTTGCTCCAGACCCGACTCCATGGCATTGATGCGAGCCACGGTCTTGCTGTACTGTTTGAGCAAGCGCTCATTGCGGCTGCCGAATATCTGGGTCAAAAATTTAAAGGCCATGGATGGTGCATCAATCCCTCGGGCAGGGGCGCCCAAGAAGGTGAAGGGTTCCTTTGAAGTAGCCGAGCATTTTAGCGCCGAGCGGCTGGATAATCGCTCCATGAAACAACGCCCTCAAACGCTCACCGCCGAGCAAGCCGCCCGCTCGGAGCCCAGCCTGGCCCGCTTGGGTGCCTTGGGCCAAGATTCGCTGAGACGTTTGGCATCGATTGCCCCTTTGTTGCCCCCCGGTTTGCGTGAGGGTCTCAAAGCCGGTCCCATCGACGGTCAAACCTGGTGTGTGCTGGTGCCCAGCAATGCGGCCAGCGCCAAATTGCGCCAGTTGGAGCCTGCTTTGCTGGCCCACCTGCGCACCCATGGTTGGGATGTGCAACAACTGCGCTTGAAGATCATGGCCCGCTGAGGCGGGAATGCATGAACGGCGCTGGTGGGCTTTGGAAATGGTGCCGATTATCGGATTCGAACTGATGACCTACCGCTTACAAGGCGGTTGCTCTACCAACTGAGCTAAATCGGCGCAAAATAATTTTACTTCACACGCTTTAATTCTGGACGCTTCCCACCGGTTTTGGGGGGTGGCGACGGTGTAGGGGTGTCGCCGGACAAGGTCAAATTGAGGTTGCGAGGCGTTTTGGCCGGTGCACTGTTGGCCTGCCCAGTGCTATCTGTGCCATCCCCATGATCAACCGGCTCTTCAGGCGCTTGCAACTGAAGGGGAAAGGCCATGCCTTGACCGTTTTCACGGGCATAAATGGCCAACACCCGGTTGACCGGCACCATGATGCCGCGTGCCGACCCTGAAAAACGCGCTTTGAACTCGATGAAATCATTGCCCAGCTTCAAGCCACTGGTGGCGTCGTAACTGATGTTGAGGACTATCTCACCGTTTTTCACATACTCTTGGGGCACTTGAACGGTCTCATCCACATGCACCGCCACATATGGGGTGAAGTGGTGATCAACGCACCACTCGTAGAGGGCGCGAATCATGTAGGGCCGGGTGGAGTTGGAGTCGGCAACGTTGAGCATGGTTCCCCCCTGCCAGACTTATTTGCGCATGACCTTTTCAGAGGGCGTGAGCGCCTCAATGTAGGCCGGTCGGGAGAAGATGCGTTCAGCGTATTTGAGCAATGGTGCTGCGTTTTTGGACAAGTCGATACCAAAGTGATCCAAACGCCACAACAACGGTGCAATGGCCACGTCCAGCATGGAGAAGTTGTCGCCCAGCATGAACTTGTTCTTCAAAAACACGGGAGCCAGCTGCGTCAAGCGATCACGGATGTGTGAGCGGGCTTTTTCCAGGGCTTTTTCATTGGCCTTGGCCGTGCGCGACTCCAAGGTGCTGACGTGCACAAACAGTTCTTTTTCGAAGTTCAACAAGAACAGGCGCACACGTGCGCGGTCTACCGGGTCGCCGGGCATCAATTGGGGATGAGGGAAGCGCTCATCGATGTACTCATTGATGATGTTGGACTCATACAAAATCAAATCGCGCTCAACCAGGATGGGCACCTGGCCATAAGGGTTCATGACATTGATGTCTTCGGGCTTGTTGTAGAGGTCAACGTCGCGGATTTCAAAGTCCATGCCTTTTTCAAACAGCACAAAGCGGCAACGGTGTGAAAAAGGGCAAGTGGTTCCGGAATAAAGCACCATCATGATGAAGGCTCCTGAAATTCAAAAAGAATGGGGGCTTGCCCCCCATTCTCAAATCCAACCCCAGCCCGGTGGCTTGGGTTGGGAAAAATTATTTGATGTCTTTCCAATAAGACGCGTTAAGTCTCCAAGCAATGACCATGAAGCACAATAAGAAGATCAGTACCCACACGCCAATGCGCACGCGTGAATTTTGGCCCGGCTCTGCCATCCATTGCAAATAGCTGACCAGGTCTCCAATGGCTTGGTCGTATTGCAACGGTGTCATGCTGCCGGGCTTGACCTGCTCCCAGCCCTTGAAGACCTGAACGTCATGGCCGTGTTGCTGTGCCACATCAAAAACAGGGCGGCGCTCGCCTTGCAGCTCCCACAGCGCATGGGGCATGCCCACATTGGGGTAGGCCAAATTGTTCCAGCCCGTGGCCTTGGTGTCGTCGCGGTAATAGGTGCGCAAATAGGTATATAGGTAATCGGCGCCCGTGCCGCCACTGCCAGCGCGCGAACGCGCCACCAGGGTCAGGTCGGGGGGCAGGCCGCCAAACCACTCTTTGGCTTGGCGCGCATCCATGTTGGCCTTCATGGTGTCACCCACCTTGTCGGTGGTGAACAACAAGTTGTCCTTGATTTGCTGCTCGGTCAAACCGATGTCGGTCAATCGGTTGTAGCGCATGTACGCCGCAGAGTGGCAGTTCAGGCAGTAGTTCACAAACAACTTGGCACCGTTTTGCAAGGCGGCCAGGTCATTGGTCTTGTTGGGCGCTTTGTCCCAGGCAATGGTGTCGCCACCAGCCGACCACGCGCCAGATAAGCAGCCCAGAGATAACAACAAAGAGATGAGGATTTTTTTCATGGTGTTGTTCCTGCGCGCTCAGTGGGGGGTGAAGGTCACGCGGTCCGGCACGGGCTTGGTCTCACCCAAACGGCTCCACCAAGGCATCAGGAGGAAAAAGCCAAAGTAAAACAAGGTTCCCACTTGGGAAACGCGCTCACCGATGGGCGAAGGCGGTTGCACCCCCAGGTAACCCAGGATCACAAAGTTGATGACAAAAATGCCGTAGAGGTATTTGTGCCAATCGGGGCGGTAGCGAATAGACCTCACTTCACAGTTGTCCAACCAAGGCAAGAAAAACAAAATAATGACCGCGCCACCCATGACCACCACGCCCCAAAACTTGGCGTCGATCTTGAGCATCAGACCCATCATGATGACCGCGGCGGCCACCACCGCAGCTTTGAGGAAGCTGGGCATTTTGATGCGGGTGACGCCCAAATAGGCAGCGA
>CAMDLJ010000142.1 GCA_945901665.1 Bordetella parapertussis
AAACGGTGCTCATCACCTATACGCTGTGCACCATTGCCAACCCGCATGCGGCCTTGCTGGAGATGCGCCGCGTGCTCGCACCTGGCGGCAAGTTGTTGTTTTGCGAACATGGCTTGGCGCCTGAGGCTTCGGTGCAGCGCTGGCAAAAGCGACTTCAGCCCCTGTGGGGCCCATTGGCGGGCGGTTGTCATTTGGGGCGAGATATTCCCGCATTGCTATCAGCAGCGGGTTTTGAGGTGGCCCTGCTGCAAACGCGCTATCTGACAGGCCCCAAACCCCTCACCTTTCAATACTGGGGGGAAGCCGTGCCTCAGGCACAACTCGCAGCTTGATTTGCGGGATTTGCTGGGCCCAACCACGGGGCCATCACAACGCTGGCGGCCTGGCGCAACCCAGCGATCATCTCCCAGCCTTGCACAGCGGGTGCTGGTGCGGGCATCAACCACGCCGGATACGTTCCGCCTCGGGCATGCGCACCTGGGTCAGCAGCAGCAGGCCCAGCAAAAACAAGCCAGCGGTGCTGGCCAAAGCCAAGCGCTGGTTGCCACCGCTGAACCAGGTGATGGCACCATAAAGCAAGGGGCCCAGCACGCTGGCCAGGCGAATGGCAAAGGTCCATGCGCCAAAACAAACCGCCAAATGCGCGGGCGGTGTGAGCAAACCCACCATGGCTCGGCCACACGATTGGCTGGCCCCCATGCTCAGGCCCGCCAAGGTGGCGGCGCCCCAAAATGACAACTTGTCAGTGGCTGCTGCAGCCCAGAAACAAGTGACACACCACACCACCAAGGTCAGGGCCAAAGCACGCCGGTGCCCAAATCGGTCTTGCCCGTGGCCCAGCACCAAGGCCCCCACAGCAGCCGCGATGTTGAGCACAAACACCATGAGCATGGTTTCGGTGGTTTCAAAGCCCATCACGGTTTGGGCATAGATGGCGGCCAAGGCAATCGCCACCGCCACCCCCGCTTGGTAAGCCACCGTGCAAGCCAGCAACCACCGCATGGCCGCTTGGGTATGGAGCACCGCCCAGGTGCTGCGCCAGCGGGCCACCACGCCCTCAGCGGCGCCGCTGCCGGGTGCAGACTGCGGGACAGCGCGTTCGCGCAAACACGCAAAGGTGACCCCACTGGCCAGGGCAAACACAGCCGCGGTGATGAGCATGGTGATGGGCACAAAGTCGACCGCCGTTTTCCCTTGGCCTTGGGCCCAAAACACATAAGCCAAACTCAGACCGAGGGTGAGCATGCCCCCCACATAGCCCCAAGCCCAGCCCCAGGCGCTGACCCGGCCCATGGCTTCGGGCGGTGCCAGCTCAGGCAAAAACGCGGCCACCAAAGATTCGCCATGCGCAAAAAACAATTGCGACAGCGCAATCAACACCCCGGCCCACACCACATCCCCGGCACCCACCGTGGCCAGGCCAGCGGTGCACACCACACAGCCCACGGTGCTGACGGCCAAAGCGCGTTTTTTGGCGGCATGGCGATCGGCCCAAGCGCTGACAACGGGCAGGCTGATCATGACCAAGGCATGCGAGGCGGCCAACACACAGGTCCATGCCAAGGTGGCCCAAGCCGCATCGGCGGCCACCACGCCAACAAAATAGGCCGAAAACACGGCCGTCAACACCACGGTGGCGTAACCCGAATTGGCAAAGTCGTACATGGCCCAACCCAACAGGTCGCGCCGTCCCACGCCGGGGTTCAAAGAGATGTTGGGGGGTGTCACCACAAAGCCTTTGCGCTGTGCTTACAGGTGGTTGAGGGTTTAGGGCTGCGGGGACACCAAGCGCGCAGGCACTGCTTCAGTGCAGGTGGCGTGGCTTGCGCGGACCACCATGGCCAGGGTTGCCGCCCGGGCCGCGGGGTGGGCGATCCAGGCGCATGGAGTTAACCAAGGCATCAAAGCGGCCCGAAAAAAGCTTGTCAATTTCAGCGACCACGCCGCCCAACTCAGCGCCGTCAAAGTGGCGCTCCATCATGTGCACCACGTCGCTGACCAGCAAGTCGCGCTGCACCTGCATGATGGCCGCCGGGCTGGGGCCGACGAAGAGCATCAAAAAATCATCGCGCGATTCGCCCTCTTCGGGGCCCTCTTCTTGGTCAAATTCGGTGTCGTAGAAGGTGACTTCAATGGACGCACCGGCCTTGGTCAACTCGTTCAAGTTCATGCACATGTCATCCAAGCATTGGCGAAAGTCTTCGTCGCCAGGCACCGTCCAACACATGCGCAGCAGGTTGTCGTTTTCATCAAACTGCAAACCGAGTTCTTCTTCATAGGCACTGGCCGCTCCATCGGCCAAAGACTTGGCCCCCGCGTACTTCCACAGCGGGCGCAAGGCCTCATGCAACTGAGGCAAACCCACCTCTTCGCGCAGTGGCACGTCGCCATGGACATGGATTTCAAAGGGTTGGTTGTATCGCGGCATGGCTGAATTCTTTCTGGTGCGAGTGTGTCGTTCACACACACCCCGGCAAGGGTGGCGTGAATGCTACCACCACGATCACCATTCTCCCTGGATGGCAACGCACGGGCATCACCAGAATGCGCTACACAAATTGGACATATTGCACAGCGCCACCCGCCAGCGTGGCAACAGGCGCACAAAGCGCACCCATGTCTTGCAAGGTATGGATGTTTTCGGCCACATGGGTGGTGAGTGTCCAATCGCCAGGGGTCGGTGGCGCTTCTGTGTCGGGGCAGGCCAAAAGCGCATCCAACAGTTGCGTTGGATCGGGGGAGTGAACCACATAGCCTTGGTTGGAGATGGCGCTGGCATGGATGCCCAATTGAGCACAAATCCAGGCCTTGCGCCCCACCTCCTCCCTGGCACGCAGGCGAAATGCCTGCACATCTGCGTAGAGGGTGTCGGTCATCAAGGGCAGCACGCCCTGCCATGCCTCGGGCGGGCAAGCTTTTTGAGCCGGGCTTGTGGCCACAAACGGGTTGACCTCGGCGGGGTAGATGCGGCAAGTCAAGGGCCGGTTGGCGTAAACCCCGCACATGTTTTGCGCACCCAAATGGGGGCATGGGCCATCAAAGGAAGCCACCAGGTAGACCAACACGCGGATGGGCAAGCGCCCGCTCATGGACGCAAACGAAATGGACCGCTTGTGCGCCGCCACAGCGTCTGTCGGGTCGGGCTTGGCCACCCAAGGGATGGCCTCGCAGATGAGCTGCACCTGACCACCCCGATGCAACCAATCCACGGCCTCGGTCATGCCCAAGGGCAATTTCAGCTTGTGACAGCACTGGCCACAGGCAGTGCAATTGAAATTAGGTTGGTTGGGCATCGGTTGGGGTTGACCGAAACGTCACTTGGTGCCCGGGACGGGAATCGAACCCGTACGCCCGCTACTAACGAAGCGGCGGATTTTAAGTCCGCTGTGTCTACCAATTTCACCACCCGGGCGATGGGCGGGATGCCATTGTCGCAAACTTCATCAGACTGCCGCCCCGGCGTGGCATGCGATGATGCGCCCCCATGTCCAACAACCCCACCGCCCACCCCAACGAACGCTGGATTTTGTGGGTGCTGGCTGGCATTCAGTTCAGCCACATCGTGGATTTCATGATCATGATGCCCCTGGGGCCACAGATCACCCGCCAATTTGGCATTGGTGACGCGGCATTTGGCTTTTTGGTCTCGTCTTACACCTGGGCGGCGGCCATTTCGGGCCTGGTGGCGTCGGCGTATGTGGACCGCTTTGACCGCAAACGTTTGTTGTTGGCGCTGTTTGTGGCTTTCTCTGTCGCCACTTTGGGTTGTGCCGTGGCCTGGAGCTACGCCAGCCTGGTGGCCGCACGCATTGCCACGGGCTTGTTTGGCGGTGTGCTCTCGGCCCTGGTGCAGACCATGGTCGCCGAATTGATCCCCTTTGAGCGCCGGGGCCGTGCCATGTCGGTGATTTTGTCGGCCTTTTCGCTGGCCACGGTGGTGGGCGTGCCAGCCAGTTTGTTCATCGCAGCTTGGTCGAGTTGGCACATGCCGTTTGTGGCCATTGCCGTGTTTGGTTTGTTGCTGTGCGCCGTGGCTTGGCGGGTGTTGCCGCGCATGCGCGGGCACATGCAGGGGCCCGAGCGACCCGCCATGCGCGCCATGCTGGCCAGCGTGCTGTCGGATGTGAACCACCGGTGGGCTTTTTTGTTTTCTGCCTTGATGATGTTCACTGGCTTTGCGGTGATTCCCTACATCACCATTTACTTGCAAACCAATGTGGGGCTGAATGCACAACAAGTGCCGCTGATTTATTTGTTTGGTGGCGCGGCCACCTTGTTCACGGCGCGCTGGATTGGCCGGCTCAGCGACCGGCATGGCAAGGTGCAGGTGTTCACCGGCTTGGCGGCTTTTGTGGTGCTGCCTTTGCAGGTGTTGACGCACTTGCCACCGGTGGCTTTGCCCTGGGTGATCGCACTCAACACGGTGATGTTTGTGGTGCTCAGCGGGCGCATGATCCCAGGCATGGCACTGGTGGGGGCTTCAGCCAACCCCGCGGTGCGCGGCAGTTTCATGGCCATCAACAGCGCGGTGCAATCCCTCGCCATGGGGGCCGCCGCCTTTGTCGGCGGGCTGATCATTTCACGCGATGCACAAGGCCTGGTGCAAGACTACGGTTGGAACGCCGTGGTGGGCGGTGCGGCCAGTTTGCTGTCGATTTGGGTGGTGCGCCGCTTGGTGGTGCGCGACCCGAGCACCAGCACCAGCACCAGCACTTCAAGCCAAGCCAAGCCCTGAGGCCAGGTCACATTGTGCTGTGCCCTGCACCACCCATCAGCCTTCAGCGCGTTGCGCGTCCATCCGGGCGGTGCAATACAGGATTTCAGTCGGCCTTGGCACCCGAGGCCTTGACGATGGGGCCCCAGCGGGCGACTTCAGCGCGGTTCATCTCGGCCATCTGGGCTGGCCCATAGCCCATGATGTTGTAGCCCAGGTCGGTCATGCGCTTGATGTAATCGGGTGACTTGGTGCCTTTGATGGCCTCGCCACTGAGTTTGGCAATGATCTCAGGTGGCGTGCCCACGGGCACCGACAAACCAAACCAAACCCCCGACTCGTAATTGGCCACACCTGCCTCGGCAATGGTGGGCAAATCGGGCAAGGTCGGGTCGCGCTTGGCACCGGTGGTGGCCAAGGCGCGCAATTTGCCCGCCTTGATGTGGGGCAAGGCCGAGGGGATGTTGTCAAACATCATCATCACTTGACCGCCCAGCAAGTCGTTGACCGCCGGTGCGCTGCCCTTGTAAGGGATGTGCAGCATGTTCGCGCCGGTGAGGAACTTGAACATTTCGCCCGACATGTGGATGCTGGTGCCGCTGCCACTGGAGGCGTAGTTGACTTGTTGCGATGGGTTTTTCGCCAAGGCGATCACCTCGGCCACGCTATTGGCTTTGACCGATGGGTGCAGCACCAGCACGTTGTTGAGCGAGACCAAAGCGGCCACCGGCACCAGGTCTTTGTTGGGGTCAAAGGGCATCTTGGCGTACAGCGCGGGGTTGATGCCTTGGATGCCGCTGGTGGTCATAAAGATGGTGTAACCATCGGGCGCCGCGCGCGCGGCCTCAGCGCCACCGATGTTGCCGCCGGCACCCGGGCGGTTTTCCACGGTCACTGGTTGACCCAGAGTTTTCGACAGCTCATTGGCAATGGCGCGTGAAGCAATGTCCACCGCGCCTGCCGGTGGGAAGGGGCATATCAAGCGAATGGGTTTGTTGGGAAAGCCTTGGGCATGGGCCACGCCGCCCAGCACCATCAAGGCCACGCCGGCCAAAAGCGTCAGACGACGGTTGATTTCTCGCATGCTGTCTCCTGAAGAAGGGTTGGGTGCCATCGTAACCGTCTTGGGTGCACCATGGTGGCATCCCAGCCCGCGAAAGTAGTTTTGGGGGCCTAGGAAAAACCCGCGATCGCCGTGTGCGTCGGCACAAGTTAGCGGTTGTCTTGGGCACAAAAAAGCCTGCGCAAGGCAGGCTGTGAAAAGACTTGGCGCAGGGAGTGGATCAGACCATGGACTTTTCGTATTCGGCCTCTTGAGCCAAGTGCACCCAATCCACAATTTCACCGCTGGGGTGGTAACCACTGACCAACTGCTCCAGCATGCGCCGCAGCACGCCCACATCGTTCACATCCAAGGCCACTTGCATGGCGTTCAAACTGTCTTGCAAGTCAGCCCAAGACATTCTTTCTTCGCTGGCTTTCATGATGCGGGGGTGCAAAGTGGGTTGGGGGTCATTGCCAATCAGCAACTCCTCATACAACTTTTCGCCTGGGCGCAGGCCCGTGATGTCAATCGCGATGTCCCCATCCGGGTTGGCTTCGCTGCGCTCGGTCAGGCCAGAGAGTTCGATCATGCGTTGGGCCAAGTCCATGATCTTGACCGACTCGCCCATGTCCAATACGAACACATCACCGCCTTTGGCCATCGCCCCCGCTTGGATCACCAATTGCGCAGCCTCTGGGATGGTCATGAAAAATCGGGTCACATCCGGATGGGTCAAGGTGATGGGGCCGCCATTTTTGATTTGCTGGCGAAACTTGGGCACCACCGAACCCGACGAGCCCAACACATTGCCAAAGCGCACCATGGAGAAGGTGGTTTTACCAGGCTCGGCCGCCAAGGCCTGCAACACCAACTCGGCCAAACGCTTGCTGGCCCCCATGATGTTGGTCGGGCGCACGGCTTTGTCGGTGCTGACCAGCACCACATCGGACACGCCGTGTTCAGCGGCCAGTTGCGCCACGGTGCGGGTGCCAAAGACATTGTTTTTCAGCGCTTCGGCCGGGTTGTGCTCGACCAGGGGCACGTGTTTGTAGGCAGCAGCGTGGTAGATGGTGTCGGG
>CAMDLJ010000143.1 GCA_945901665.1 Bordetella parapertussis
CGGCGAGGTGATGACGCGGGCTTAGGCGGGCAAGCTTGCCCAAACACCGGGCCTGACGGAAACTGACCAGGCCGTGAACCGTCGTTACCGGGGCATGCCGGGAAAACCGCCCATGCCTTTCATGCCGCCCAACTTTTTCATCATCTTCAACATGCCGCCGCCGCGCATTTTTTTCATCATGTCTTGCATCTGAGCGAACTCATTGAGCAAGCGGTTGACTTCTTGCACCTGAACCCCAGCGCCTGCGGCGATGCGGCGCTTGCGGGTGGCTTTGATCAAATCCGGATGGGTGCGCTCGCGCGGCGTCATGCTGTGGATGATGCCTTGTTTGCGGTTCATTTCTTTTTCGGCCCGGTTGAGGTCTATGGCGCCGGCCTTGGCGGTCATCTGCGAGGGCAGTTTGTCCATCATGCTGGCCAAGCCACCCATTTGCTTCATTTGCTGCAGTTGGGCCAAAAAGTCGTTCAGGTCAAAGCCGGCACCTGACTTGACCTTGGCGGCCATTTGTTGGGCTGCTTGCATGTCCACGCCGGCCGTGACTTGTTCGACCAAGGCCACAATGTCGCCCATGCCCAAAATGCGGCCGGCATGGCGCTGGGCATCAAACACCTCTAAGCCGTCTATTTTTTCACTGGTACCGACAAATTTGATGGGTGCGCCGGTGATCTGGCGCACCGACAAAGCCGCGCCGCCGCGCGAATCGCCGTCGGTCTTGGTCAACACAATGCCCGTCAAAGGCAAGGCCTCATGGAAGGCGCGCGCCGTGTTGACCGCATCTTGGCCCTGCATGGCGTCCACCACGAACAAGGTCTCAACGGGGTTCAGCGCTTGGTGAATCTGCTGGATTTCCAGCATCAAGGCTTCATCAATGGCCAAGCGACCGGCGGTGTCGACCAGCAACACATCAAAATAATGTCGTTTGGCGTGTTCCAAGGCAGCCAACACAATGTCCACAGGTTTTTGCCCCACCTCACTGGGAAACCATTCCGCTTGAGCTTGGGCCGAAACCGTTTTGAGCTGCTCTATGGCCGCCGGTCGGTAAACGTCGGCCGAGACCGTGAGCACCTTCTTTTTGCGCTTCAAAATCAAGTGGCGCGCCAACTTGGCCGTGGTGGTGGTTTTACCAGCCCCTTGCAAGCCCGCCATCAAGATCACCGCCGGCGGTTGGGCCGCCAAGTTGATGTCGGCCACGCCCTCGCCCATGGTGGCGGCCAATTCGCGCTGAACCAGGCCCACCAAGGCCTGGCCTGGCGTGAGCGAGCCCACCACCTCTTGGCCCAGGGCTTTGTCTTTGACGCGGGCAATGAACTCGCGCACCACGGGCAGCGCCACATCGGCTTCGAGCAATGCCATGCGCACCTCGCGCAACATGTCGGCGACGTTGGACTCGGTGATGCGGGCCTGCCCACTGAGGTGCTTGACCAGTTTGGAAAGCTTATCGGAAAGTGCGGTGGCCATGGGGATTCGCTGCAAAGCGGTTGATTGAAGGCCCCAAGGGGCCGAAAGAAAAGCGCAGCGCAGGCTTTGGGCAAAACGCTAAACTCAGGTGATGATTTTACCTGCGGACCTTTCCCTGAACCAGTTGCTCAGCGCTGTGGCGGTACTGCTGTATTTGGCGAGCGCGCTCTTGAGCCCGCAATTGGGCGTGGCCAACAGCCGGCGCATGCTCTCAGTGGCATGGGGCACCCATGCATGGGCCTGGGTGAGTGGGCTGATGGGCATCGGCGACAGCCTGGGCCCCCATTTTGGCTTTGCCCCTGCGCTTTCGGTGACTTGTTGGCTGGTCATGGCCTTTTATGCGCTGGAGCAACGCTGGGTGCCTCAAGTGCGCTCGCGCGGGGCTTTGGGCGGCCTGGGCGCTGCCGTCCTGCTGTTGACCCTGGTGTTTCCCGGCAAGGCCATGAATGTCAATGCCTCAGCATGGTTGCCCCTGCATTGGGCGTTTGGCCTTGCTTCTTATGGTTTGTTTGGCGCCGCCGTGGTGCATGCAGCCTTGATGACGCGCGCGGAGCGGCAAATGCGCTCGGCCGCAGATGCCAACATTGGCATGCCCTTGCTCACTTTGGAGCGGCTGACATTCAGGTTTGTGGGTGCAGGTTTTGTGCTGCTCAGTGCGACATTGCTGGCCGGTTGGTGGTTTGGCGAACAACTTTACGGCTCGGGCCACGCTTGGCGCTGGGACCATAAAACCATTTTTTCGCTGTTATCGTGGTTGTGCTTTGCCATTTTGCTGTTTGGCCGCACCCAACTGGGCTGGCGCGGTCTCACCGCCGTTCGGGTTCTCTACGCGGGCACCGGTTTGCTGCTGCTGGCCTATGTGGGTTCGCGCTTTGTGCTGGAGGTGATTTTGGGTCGTCTCGGATGAAACTCTTGTTGCTGCTGGTGGTGTTATTGGTTGGCGCTGGGTGGTGGCGTTACCACAAACGCGGCAAAACACCGCCTGCCCCTCCCACAGATCACACCACGGCTGAGCGCATGGTGCACTGCGAGCGGTGTGGGCTGCATTTGCCACAAACCGACGCCATTGCCGCCGACGGTGTCTTTTTTTGCAGCAAAGAGCACCAGCTGCGCAACAACGCATGACGCATGCTTGAGCGACCGGCACAGCCCCTGTGGGCACAAGGCTGGTACAGATACGCGCGCCGCTGCCCATCGCCCAACTTTGGCCCCAGGCCCAACGGCATGCCCATCGATTTGGTGGTGGTGCATGCCATCAGCCTGCCGCCAGGCGAATATGGCTCCTCGCATGTATTGGATTTGTTCACCAACCAACTGGCAACCCACGAACACCCTTACTTTCAAAGCCTGCAAGGTCTGCAGGTTTCGGCCCATTTTTTCATCCGCCGACAAGGCCAGTTGTGGCAACTGGTGAGTTGCGATGACCGGGCTTGGCATGCTGGGGTATCTCGCTTCAATGGCCAAGACAATTGCAACGATTTCTCCATTGGCATTGAACTGGAAGGATTGGATGGCCAAACTTTTGAGGCCGCCCAATACGAAACCCTCAGCTCCCTGTGCGCCACGCTGGCCGACAACTATCCGATTGCACACATCAGGGGCCACGAACACATTGCTGCGGGCCGCAAACAAGACCCGGGCCCTGGTTTTGATTGGGCGCATTTACAACAACACTTGGGTTGGCAGGGGTCAAGATTTCCCAACACTTGACCAAGCTTGAACGCCCAACGCAAAGCGCACGCGTTTTCTTAACACATAAAACCGTTGCTGCAATGCAAAATCACCTCGGAATTCGAACGGGGCCACACTTTTTTTATGCATCGCCGCACAAATCCTCAACACGCAACTTGTCATTCACGACCCACTTGTAAGCTTCAGACACGTCTCGCACAAGAAAATTCAAAAAAGTCTAAAAACACTACCAATAGCGTATTGAAAAGCGTCCAGACCCCAGATATAGTGTGTGCTGGTTTGGTTCTCACGGGGCATCTGGCTTGTTCAAGCCGCCGCACAACCATATCAAGAATCAATAAACACAAGGAAAGTCTTCCCCATGCAACTCGCAGAGACATCGCTCGCAGTCCAACGCCAAAGCAGTCCGTCCTCAGCCCCTCAGCCCAACCAGTCCACTGCAAGCCTGCCGCTGAGCCACTACCAAATCATTCGCCGCAATGGCGCCGTGGTGCCCTTTGAGCCCACCAAGATCGCCGTTGCATTGATGAAGGCCTTTTTGGCGGTGCATGGCACCCAAGGTGCTGCATCGGCCAGCGTTCGCGAAACCGTCGATGGCTTGACCCAAGCGGTGGTGCGTGCCCTGATGCGCTCGCGACCGGGCGGCGGCACCTTTCATATTGAAGACGTGCAAGACCAAGTCGAGCTGGGCTTGATGCGCAGCGGCCACCACGAAGTTGCACGCGCTTATGTGCTCTACCGCGAGCGCCGCTCCAGCGAGCGCGCTGCGCAGCAAGAGAAAGCCGCCCCTGGCATGCCATCTTTGCATGTGACCGACAACGGACAGCGCGTAGCCCTGGACTTGCAGCGCATGCAACAAATCATTGCTGCGGCTTGCCAAGGTTTGGGGCAAGACGTCAAACCCGAGCCGATCGTGGCCGAGACAATGCGCAACCTGTATGACGGCGTCCCCATCGAAGAGGTCTACAAAGCCGCCATCTTGGCCGCGCGCACCTTGATTGAAAAAGACCCCGACTACACCTATGCCACGGCCCGCTTGTTGATGCACACCATCGCCAAAGAGGTTTTTGGTGCCGAGGTCACCCAAGCGGAGATGGGGCAACACTATCAAGAATGCTTCCCCGCCCTGATCAAAAAAGGCGTCGACAACGACTTGCTGGACCCGCGCATGGGGCAATTTGACTTGCCTCGCTTGGCCGCGGCACTCAAGGCTGAGCGCGATCTGCAGTTTGACTACCTCGGCCTGCAAACCCTGTATGACCGTTATTTCTTGCACGTGCGCAAAACCCGCATCGAGCTGCCGCAGTCCTTTTTCATGCGGGTGGCCATGGGCCTGTCCCTCAACGAGATCGACCGCGAAGCGCGCGCCATCGAGTTCTACGAGGTGCTGTCGTCCTTTGACTTCATGTCCAGCACGCCCACCTTGTTCAACAGCGGCACCTTGCGCTCACAGCTGTCGAGCTGCTACCTGACCACCGTGCCCGACGATTTGGACGGTATTTACGAGTCCATCAAAGAGAACGCCTTGCTGTCCAAGTTTGCCGGCGGCCTGGGCAACGACTGGACCCGTGTGCGCGCCTTGGGTTCGCACATCAAGGGCACCAACGGCGAGTCGCAAGGCGTGGTTCCTTTCCTCAAAGTGGTCAATGACACGGCAGTCGCTGTGAACCAAGGCGGCAAGCGCAAGGGCGCCGTGTGCACTTATTTGGAAACCTGGCACCTCGACATTGAAGAGTTTTTGGAGCTGCGCAAAAACACCGGCGACGATCGCCGCCGCACCCACGACATGAACACCGCCAATTGGATTCCCGATTTGTTCATGCGACGGGTGATGGAAAAAGGCGACTGGACCCTTTTCTCCCCCTCCGATGTGCCCGACCTGCATGACTTGTTTGGCGCCGCTTTCGAAAAGGCCTATGTGGCCTATGAGGCCCGCGCTGAACGCGGCGACATCAAACCCAGCCGCAAAGTGCCTGCCGCCGATCTTTGGCGCAAGATGCTCACCATGTTGTTTGAGACCGGGCACCCTTGGATCACCTTCAAAGACGCCTGTAATGTGCGGTCGCCCCAGCAGCACGCGGGTGTGGTCCATTCGTCCAATTTGTGCACCGAGATCACCCTCAATACCAGCGACACCGAAACCGCGGTGTGCAATTTGGGTTCGATCAACCTGCTGCAACACCTCAGCAACGGTCAAGTCGACCATGACAAGCTCAAGCGCACCATTGGCACGGCCATGCGCATGCTCGACAACGTGATCGACATCAACTATTACGCGGTGAAAAAGGCGCGTGACTCGAATCTGCGCCACCGCCCAGTCGGCCTGGGCGTCATGTCTTTTCAAGACAGCCTGTACGCTTTGCGCATTCCCTACGGCTCGCAAGCTGCAGTGGAGTTTGCAGACACCTCCATGGAAGCTATTTGCTACTACGCCTATTGGGCCTCCACTGAGTTGGCCCGTGAGCGTGGCAAGTACTCTAGCTTCAAAGGCTCGCTGTGGGACCAAGGCGTTTTGCCCCCCGACACCTTGGACATGTTGGCCAAAGAGCGCGGCGGCTATGTGGAAGTGGATCGCTCAGCAACCCTTGACTGGGACGCTTTGCGCCGCAAAATTGCCAGCGATGGCATGCGCAACTCCAACTGCGTGGCCATTGCCCCCACCGCAACCATCTCCAACATCATTGGCGTGGACGCCTCCATCGAACCCAGCTTTGGTAACTTGTCGGTCAAGTCCAACCTCTCGGGTGAATTCACCGTGATCAACGCCTACCTGGTGCGCGACCTCAAGCGCTTGGGTCTGTGGGACGACGTGATGGTGATGGACCTCAAACACTTTGACGGTTCGCTGCGCCCCATCGACCGGGTGCCGCAAGACATCAAGGCCCAGTATGCGACTGCTTTTGAGATTGAACCCCAATGGTTGGTTGAGGCCGCAGCACGGCGCCAAAAGTGGATCGACCAAGCCCAATCGCTCAACATCTACATGGCCGGCGCATCGGGCAAAAAGCTCGACGAGACCTATAAGTTGGCTTGGTTGCGTGGCCTGAAAACCACCTACTATTTGCGCACCTCCAGTGCCACCCAAGCTGAAAAGTCCACGGTGCAATCGGGCAACCACAACGCCGTGTCCTCCTCACAAGGCACTGGCATGAGCGCGATGGAAGCGGCGGCCGCTGCAGCGCGCGCTCAAATGAGCGACGTGCCCGCCACAGACATCAAGTTTTGTGGGGTCGATGACCCCACCTGCGAAGCTTGTCAGTGATTTTTAACAGATTGCATCGAAGTCCGGCAACGTGCTCCGATGCAATTGAGCAACACCTTTCACGAACGAAGTGAACGAGTGCTTCCCTTTTTTAGCAACTGAACGCATAATTCATCGAATGGAAATCCTCCTATGTTGACCTGGGACGAAGAAGTCAAGCCCTTAGCGCCATCGCCTCTTGCCAGCGGCCTCTCAGCCCGCTCAATGGATATCCCACCCCTGAACCATTCTGGCCTGAGCAGCGCACCAGCTGTATCGACCCACTTGCATGATGGCGCACCGATTCCGGTTGCTGCTACCACAGCACCTAAAACAAGTGCGCCGGCTCGACGTGTGGTTGCTGCTGACAAGCGCATCATCAACGGTCAGACCGATGTGAACCAGTTGGTGCCCTTCAAATACAAATGGGCCTGGGA
>CAMDLJ010000144.1 GCA_945901665.1 Bordetella parapertussis
TGTTGACGGCCAGATAACGCGGCCCCGGTTGATCGCGCACGATGCGCCATTTGCGCCCCAAAGGAAACCCAGCCCCGCCCAAACCACGCAGACCAGAATCCTCCATGGTTTGCAACACCGATGCCGCAGACACACGGCCTGCCGCCACCTCGGCCAGCAAGCGATAGCCGCCTGCAGCCACATATTCAGCGCGTGCAATGCGCTCAGGGTGCACGGGCTCGCACCAGGTCTGCGGCGCTTGGGACCAAGCTTGGGCCGAGAGGGGGGATTCAGGTGGCGACACTGCCGCCACACAGGCTTGCACCAAGCCCAAGTTGGCATGGCCCACGGCGCGCTGGTGGACCACGGCCACCGGCGCTGTGTCGCACCGCCCCACACAGGGCGCGTGCAGCACCTGAACATCCGGGTCCATCTGCGCCTGCAATTGTTGGAACAAATCATTGGCTCCGGCCAGGGTGCAAGACAGGCCATTGCACACCCGAAGTGTCAACCGCGGTGCCAGTTGCCCATCTTCCAAAATATGAAAGTGGTGGTAGAAACTGGCGACCTCATACACCTGCGCCAAGCCCATGCGCATGGCTTGGGCCAGGGCCACCAAATGCGCTTTGTGCAAGGCCCCGTGGGCGTCATTCAAAGCATGCAAGTGCTCGATCAACAAATCACGCGGGTAACCATCGAGCGGGGCTTGGCCCAACACGGCATGCACCGCCGCCACGGCTGGGGCATCGGGCACACGGCCCTTGACTTGCTTGCGCGCACGGCGGGCGCTGTCGCGCAAATGGTCGGGTGTGCCAAGCTGAACGGTTTTCATACAGTTTGTGATGCTAACCCGATCGACACCGCAAAACACCTGGGCACATCCCTGGCTATCATGGTCCAGCCCCAACACACAGGACCCTTGGCATGAGCGTGGCATCCGTCAAAGCGCATTTTGAATCTTTGAACATCGACATCCCCATTTTGGAGACCGCCGAAAACACGGCCACCGTGGCCTTGGCGGCGGCGGCCCATGGGGTAGAGCCAGGCCGCATCGCCAAAACCTTGGCCTTCAAGTTGGCCGATGGCCGTGCAGTGCTGCTGGTGGCGCGGGGTGACGCGCGCATCGACAACGGCAAATTCAAAACCGCCTTGGGCAAAGGCAAGATGCTCAGCCCCGATGTGGTGGCCGACATCACCGGCCACCCCGTGGGCGGGGTGTGTCCGTTTGGTTTGGCGCAACCGCTGCCGATTTACTTGGACGTATCGTTGAGGGCTTTTGAAGAGGTGTTGCCAGCGGCGGGTTCGGTCAACAGCGCGGTGTACATGTCTGTGGACCTATTGGCGCAGGTGACCCAAGGGGTGTGGGTGGATGTGTGTCAAGTTCAGTAAGTCTCTAACTGCAACCGCCCCTCTTGCCTCAAGTTAGCAGCCACAGAGGCCCAGTCCAAACCTGCGCCCACGGCAATGTCTTGCAAAGCCTGCAACACGCCTTCTTCCATGGCCTTCAAACCGCACACATAAAAATGGGTTTGTGGGTCTTGCAGCAAGGCCGACAGTTGAGGTGCTGCGTCGCGCATCGCATCTTGCACATAGCGCTTAGGCTTCCCGGGAGTGCGTGAATACGCAAAGTGGATGTCGATGAAGTCTTTGGACAGTTTTTGCAAGGGACCGAAATAAGGAAGTTCTTGCTGGGTGCGAGCGCCAAAAAACAGCACCAACTGGCCGCCTGCAAATTTGCCGCTGGCTTTCAAACGGCGGCGCCACTCGGTCATGCCGCGCATGGGTGCGCTGCCGGTGCCGGTGCAAATCATCACGATGTGGCTGCCGGGGTGGTTGGGCATCAAAAAGCTGCTGCCAAAGGGGCCGATCACCTGCACGCTGTCGCCGGTTTTCAGGTCACACAAATGGTTGGAGGCCACCCCCATGACGGGCTGGCCTTGGTGGTCTTGCACCACGCGCTTGACGGTGAGAGAGAGGTTGTTGTATCCCGCACGTTCGCCGTTGCGTGGGCTGGCCACTGAGTATTGACGGGCATGGTGCGGTTTGCCGTGGGCGTCCACGCCTGGCGCAATGATGCCCACCGACTGCCCTTCCAACACGGGAAATGGCATGCTGCCAAAGTCGAGCACGATGTGGTGGGTTTCGTTGTCGGTGCCCGCCTCGTTGACCTGCATATTGCCCACCACGGTGGCACTGATCGGGTTCTTGGGTCCATGCAGGTTGGTGTAGGGGTGGGCCGCAGACCATGGCGGTACGCTGGCCCCCATGGCCGCGCTGTGCATCACGGCTTGCGCCGTGCTCACAGGGGTCAGCGAAGTAGCAGCCATTTCAAATGCAGTGCTGCCCGATGGTGGCGTCACATCGCCCAAGCTTTGCAAATCTGCCTCAGACTGCGGCGCAGGCAATTCGTCCCACGTCAGTTGCTCGGCCACGCTGTAGGCTTTGCTGCGCAACACTGGCAACCAATGGTCAATCGACCCCGTGGGACATGGCGGCACACAGGCCATGCAGTGGTTGCACTTGTCTGCATCCACCACATAGTTGCGGCTGTCGTGGGTGACCGCGCCCACGGGGCAGGTGGCCTCGCAGGTGTTGCAGCGGATGCACACCTCGGGATCAATCACATGCTGCTGCAGCAGCTCGGCCGTCTCGCTCATACCTGAACTTTAATTGAAGCGCACGTATTCAAAATCCACCGGCTGGCGGTTGATACCGATGGCGGGCGGCGCAATCCAATTGGCAAACTTGCCTGGCTCGACCACCCGGCCCATCAGGCTTTGCACAAAGGCACGGTCCTCTGCGGTGGGCAACCATTCGCCGACCTTGGCATTCCATTCGTTCTCCGACACCACGCGGCCATCGGGCGAAATTTTGGCACCCGACAAAGCGCCAATGCTGCGGTGAAACGCCTTGTGCGGCACGCTCAGGCGGTGGGGCAAACCGGCTTTGTCGATGACGCGGTTCCAACGCTCTACGCCACCCACCGAGTCTTTGATGAAGTCGTCGCGCAGCACTTCGTTCAAAGCGTTGAGCAAGGGCACTTCTTTTTCTTGCAACTGGCCGTTGACCACATTGAGCACTTTGTAGGTTTGGCCGCGCAACACATGGTCGTCATCGCGCTTGGTTTCTTCATAGCGGCCTTTGATGCCGGTGGAATAAAACGTCGCCGCATTGCTGGACTCGTCGGCACCAAACAAATCGATGGTCACACTGAAGTGGAAATTCAAATAACGCTGCAAGGTGGGCAAATCAATCACGCCTGCGGCACGCAACTGGCCCACGTCGTCGGTTTTCAGTTCATTCATCTTGGCGCAGGTGCGCTGGATGATGCGGCTGATGCCAGACTCGCCCACAAACATGTGGTGCGCCTCTTCGGTCAGCATGAACTTGGTGGTGCGTGCCAGTGGGTCGAAACTGCTTTCGGCCAAAGCGCAGAGTTGGAACTTGCCGTCGCGGTCGGTGAAGTAGGTGAACATGAAAAAGCTCAGCCAATCGGGCGGTTGCTCGTTGAAGGCTTGCAAGATGCGCGGGTTGTCTTCTTGGCCGCTGCGGCGCTCTAAAAGCGCTTCGGCTTCTTCGCGGCCATCGCGGCCGAAATGTTTGTGCAGCAAATACACCATGGCCCACAGGTGGCGGCCCTCTTCCACATTGATTTGAAACAGGTTGCGCAAGTCGTACATGCTGGGCGCGGTGAGTCCCAGGTGACGCTGCTGCTCGACAGAAGCCGGCTCGGTGTCGCCTTGCGTCACGATGATGCGGCGCAAATTGGCGCGGTGTTCACCAGGCACGTCTTGCCATGCGGCCTCGCCCTTGTGGTCGCCAAAATGGATTTTGCGGTCGGCCTCACCATGGTTCAGAAAAATGCCCCAGCGGTAGTCACGCATCTTCACATGGCCGAACTGTGCCCAACCTTGCGGGTCCACGCTGACAGCGGTGCGCAAATACACATCGTTGTCGGTCGTGCCCTCGGGGCCCATGTCGTCCCACCAGTTGATGAAGTTGGGCTGCCACTGCTCCAAGGCCCGCTGCAATGTGCGGTCGCCGCCCAGGTCAACGTTGTTGGGGATTTTTTCGCTGTAGTTGATGCTGGACATGGTTTTTCCTTTGGTGACGGAGGAAATTAATTGGAATCTGACCCCAATTAAACGCGGTTGAAATCGAAAGCGGTTTTTTCGCCTTTGCCGTAGACCTTCAGCGCGCCTCTGTCGCCAACGGCGTTGGGACGTTGGAAGATCCAGTTTTGCCAGGCGGTGAGGCGGCCAAAGACACGGGTGGCGAGGTTTTCGGGGCCGTTGAAACGCAAATTGGCCTCCAAGCCGGTGAGGGCGTCGGGTGACATGGCCACGCGCTCTTCGATGGCGATGCGGATTTCATCGGCCCAGTCGATGTCGTCGGGTGCCGAGGTGACCAAGCCCAAGGCCTGGGCTTGTGCCGCATCCAGACTTTGGCCCGTGCCCTCGCGCAACACATCCAAGGCACTGGCCGGGTGGTCAAAGCGTCGGTGCAAACGGCTGTTCCCGGTGGCCATGGGGTAGTGGCCCCAGTTGGCTTCGCTCAGGGCCAGTCGCGGGGCCGCGTCTGGGTTGTCGGGCAGCGCCAGCATGTAAATGCGGTCGCAGGCCAGGGCCAGCTCGAACAAGGTGCCGACAAAGCAACTGGCCTCATCGATCAGGGCAAACAAGCTGCGCGAGGACACGTCCAATCGGCTCAAGGTTCGGCGCAGCATCCCCAATGTTTCCCGCACCAGCCAATGGTTTTGGTGGGCCATGAGCACTGCATCCATGGCTTGCACATCGGCTGCGTCGCCCTGCGTGCGCATGAGCCAAAGGCCAATGTCGGGCTCGTTGGTGCGCAGGTGCAAGATGGCGTCGTCGAGTTCACGCGCCATTTGCAAGGGGTACCAATGGTCTCCCAGTGCTTGAATGCCCGCGATGTCGCTGGGCTGCGCGCCTTGCGGGGCCTGCACCGTCCAAGTGGCGCAGCGGCGTTGGCGGTCTATCGCCACGTGCACATGGCTGTATTTGATGGCATCCGCGCTGATCTGAACCAGCAAGGGATGGAGGGTGACACCTGGCGCTTTTTCAGGCCGGTCGCTCAGCGCTGCCAATTGCAAGGCGCGTTGTTTCACTGTGGCGGCAAACACCGCAGGCTTGGCGATCTCGTCCACCAAACGCCAGTCTTTGGCTTTTTGTCCGCGCACGCCCTCCACGCTGGTGCAAAAAACATCGGCCAAATCGTGGCGCACATGGCGTTTGTCGGTCACCCGTGTCAGGCCACCGGTGCCCGGCAGCACGCCCAACAAGGGCACCTCGGGCAGGCTGACCGCGGAGGAACGGTCATCGACCAAGATGATCTCGTCACACGCCAGTGCCAGCTCGTAACCACCGCCAGCACAAGCGCCATTGACAGCGGCCAAAAACTTCAAGCCGCTGTGGCGCGAGGCGTCTTCCATGCCATTGCGCGTCTCGTTGGTGAACTTGCAAAAGTTAACCTTCCAGCCGTGACCGCTCAGGCCGAGCATGAAGATGTTGGCCCCTGAGCAAAACACCTTGTCGCGCGCGCTGGTGATGACCACGGTGCGCACCTCGGGATGTTCAAAGCGGATGCGGTTGATGGCGTCGTTCAACTCGATGTCCACACCCAAGTCGTAGCTGTTGAGCTTGAGCTTGTAGCCCGGACGCAGGCCCGCGTTTTCGTCGAAATCGGCCAGCAGCGTGGCGATGGGCCCATCGATCACCAACTTCCAGTGGCGGTACTGGCTGGGGTGGGTCTGATAGCTGATGGCACTTTCGCGCATGCGGGTCTCCTGGGGCAATTGACTTGGCCTGTTGAACCCCTTGGCTTGGGGTTTTTATGCATCATAGTGCACTTTTTAAAATCGATGAAATGTATTTTAATGCAGATTAGACGCCCGTGATCATGTGTGCCAAGGCCTCCCGCAGGGCTTGGTAGCTGCTGGCAGCGGTTTGTCCGCTGGTGTCCAAAAGCGTATCGGCTTTGGCATAAAAGGGCGATCGGCCTTGCAAGATCAGGCGCAAATCTTCCATGGCTTGCGGGTTGGCGGCCATGGGCCGGGTGTCGCCTTGGGCCACCACACGGGCCATGTGCTCCTCGGGACTGGCCTGCAACCAGACCGCATGGCAATGCTTGAGCAGGTATTGAAACGTGGCCGTCTCCGAGACCAGGCCTCCCGGTGTGGCTATAACCGACTGGGCATGTCGTGCGAGCACATCCTCCAAGGCGCGGCGTTCGTAGCGCCGGTAAGCCATGGGCCCATACAAGGCGTGGATTTCAGAAATGCTGCAACCCGCAATGCGCTCCACCTCTGCGCTCAACTCCACAAAAGGGCGGCCCAGGTCTTGGGCCAGTTGTCGACCCAGGGTGGACTTACCAGCGCCCCGCAGGCCAATCAGGGCGATGTGCTGCGAGCGCTCGTGGCTGTGGGTGTTTTCGCCCAGGCTGTGTGCCATGGCCATGCGGGCTTGGTGCAACTCGGGCTCGCTGCGCTTTTGCAACAGCTCGCGGATCAACAACCACTCGGGGGTGGCGGTGGTCACGTCGCCCAACAATTCGGCCAGCGGGCATTGCAAGGCGGTGGCCACATCCAACAAGATCAAAATGGACGCGTTGCCCGTGCCCGATTCCAGGTTGGCCAAATGGCGTTGCGACACCTGGGCCGCCTCGGCCACCGCACGCCGGGTCAGGCCCCGGCGCGAGCGCAGCAAGCGCACCCGCTCGCCCAAGGCAACCAAAAAAGGATGCCGCTCTGAC
>CAMDLJ010000145.1 GCA_945901665.1 Bordetella parapertussis
AAAGACCAGTACGGCGACAACTGCGAAAGCTGCGGCGCGGTGTACGCGCCCACCGATTTGAAAAACCCGTACTCGGCCTTGTCGGGCGCCACGCCGGTGTTGAAACACGCCGAGCATTTTTTCTTCAAACTCTCCGACCCGCGTTGCGTCGAGTTTTTGCAAGACTGGACGCAAAACGGCCAACACTTGCAACCCGAAGTGGCCAACAAGGTGAAAGAGTGGTTCAGCGTTCGCACCAATCCCGACGGCTCCACCAGCGAGGGTTTGGGCGACTGGGATATCAGCCGCGATGCGCCCTACTTTGGCATCGAAATTCCCGACGCACCAGGCAAGTATTTTTATGTGTGGCTAGACGCCCCCATTGGCTATTTGGCGTCGCTGAAAAACTGGTTCGACAAAGGTGGGCCCAAGGCTCAGCACGGTGAGACGCGCAGCTTTGACGAGTACATGGCCGCTGAGGACACCGAGCAATACCACTTCATCGGCAAAGACATCGTCACCTTTCACACGCTGTTTTGGCCGGCCATTTTGAAGTTCAGCGGTCGCAAAGTGCCGAACAAGGTGTTTGTGCATGGCTTTCTCACTGTGAACAACGGCGAGAAGATGAGCAAAAGCCGTGGCACCGGCCTGAACCCCTTGAAGTACTTGGAGCTCGGCATGAACCCCGAGTGGTTGCGCTATTACTTGGCCGCCAAACTCAATGGCCGCAACGAAGACATCGACTTCAACGCCGAGGACTTCATGGCGCGGGTCAACTCGGACTTGGTGGGCAAGTACATCAACATCGCCTCCCGCACGGCGGGTTTCATTGCCAAGCGCTTTGGAGGTAAATTGGGTGCGGTGAGTGCGGATGGCGAAGCGCTTCTGGCACAGCTGCACGCTGGTCTGCCCGCCATCGAAGCCCTGTACGACAACCGCGATTGCGCCAAAGCCTTGCGCGACACCATGGCCTTGGCCGACCGGGTGAACGAATACGTGGACGCCAACAAGCCTTGGGAACTCGCCAAACTGGAAGGCCAAGACGCCCGACTGCACGATGTGTGCAGCACCTGTATCGAGGCTTTCCGTTTGCTTTCGCTCGCTTTGAAACCCGTGCTGCCCGCCTTGGCCGCCCAAGTGGAAGCCTTTTTGAACATTGCGCCCTTGCAGTTTGCGCAGCGCGACCAACGCATGGGTGCCGGCCACACGATTGGCACTTACCAACACCTGATGCAACGCGTAGACCCCAAGATGCTGGAGGCTTTGTTTGAGCCGCCGCCAGAGGTCGTCCAAGCCGTCGTCCCCGGTGGCGAGCCCATCGCCGAGACCATCTCCATCGACGACTTTGCCAAGATCGATTTACGCATCGCCCTAATCGTCAACTGCGAAGCGGTGGAGGGCAGCACCAAGCTCTTGCGCTTAACGCTGGACGTGGGTGAGGGCCGCACCCGCAATGTCTTCAGCGGCATCGCCAGCATGTACAAGCCCGAAGACTTGGTGGGCAAGCTCACCGTGATGGTGGCCAATTTGGCGCCACGCAAAATGAAGTTTGGCGTCTCCGAAGGCATGGTGTTGGCGGCTTCGCATACCGATGAAAAAGCCCAACCCGGCATCCATGTGCTGCACCCGTGGCCGGGTGCGACGCCGGGGATGCGGATCCATTGATGCGCGGGGCTGAACCCACCGGCCCTGAGAATTTGGCGTCGCTTTAAGCTGCATCAAAAGGCAGCCTCCACCACAGGTATATAGTGGTTTGATGTTGTTCAGACCCAAACTTTTAGACGCCCTCCAAGACTACACCTCAGAGCGGTTTTTCAAAGATGTCGGCGCGGGGATGACTGTGGGCGTGGTGGCCCTGCCCTTGGCGATGGCCTTTGCCATTGCTTCGGGTTTGAGCCCGCAAGCGGGATTGTTCACCGCCATCATTGCGGGTTTTTTGGTTTCGCTGTTGGGCGGCAGCCGGGTGCAAATCGGCGGGCCGGCGGGTGCCTTCATCGTCATCGTTTACGGCATTGTGGAGCGCCATGGTGTAGCCAACCTGATCTTGGCCACCGCCATGTCGGGCGTGCTGTTGTTTGCCATGGGCCTGCTCAAGCTGGGCACCCTGATTCGCTTCATCCCCGTGGCCGTGGTGATTGGTTTCACCAATGGCATAGCGGTGTTGGTGGCGCTGTCACAAATCAAAGATTTTTTGGGTCTGAATGTGCCCAACATGCCGGCCGACTTCTGGGGCATTTTGCAAACCTTGGGGCAAAACCTGGGCGCATTCAACCCCTGGGCATTGGGCATGGCCAGCGCGGGCGTGCTGGTGTTGTTGGCCTGGCAAGCGGGGGGGCGGCGCCTGGTCCACGCGCCTTCGCCGTGGGTGCGTGGCGTGGCCAGTTTGCCCGGCTCCATCGTGGTGCTGGTGTTGGCCACGGCACTCACCGCCTGGTGGGGCTTGCCATTGGAGACCATTGGCAGCCGCTTTGGCGGCATTCCCTCCAACCTGCCCAGCTGGGTGTGGCCCGAGTTCAGTTGGGCCAGCGCCCAAGCTTTGACCATGCCCACACTCACCCTGGCTTTGCTGGGCGCGATTGAGTCCCTGCTGTGCGCCCGCGTGGCCGACGGCATGATTGGCGACCGCCACAACCCCAACCAAGAGCTGATGGCCCAAGGCGTGGCCAACTTTTTCACCCCATTTTTCGGGGGCATGCCTGCCACCGGCACCATTGCCCGCACCGTCACCAACGCCAAAAGTGGTGCCACCAGCCCAGTGGCGGGCATGGTGCACGCCTTGACTTTGTTGGTGGTGATTGGGGTGGCCGCCCCTTTGGCCTACCACGTGCCCTTGGCCGCTTTGTCGGCGATTTTGATGTTTGTGGCCTGGAACATGGGCGATTGGCGCGCCTTCGGCCAGTTGCGGCAATTTCGCCTGCCCTACCGCGTGACCTTGCTGGCGGTGTTTGTGCTGACCGTGGTGCTGGACCTGACGGTGGCGGTGGAGGTGGGTTTGTTTGCCGCTTGCCTGACCTTTATTTACCGCATTTCCAGCCTGACCCGGGCCGAGGCCGTGCCCATCCCTCCTGATGTGGCGAGCAAAGAATCGCAAGTGCGCGCTCACAGGCTGCACGGGGCTTTGTTTTTTGGGGCGGTGCGCCTGATCGAGGCCATGGAAGACGATTTGCCCAGCCAAGCCCTGGTGCTGGACTTGAAAAACCTGATTTACATGGACTCTTCTGGGGCTGACGCCATGCTGGCCCTGGCGCGCTTGTGCACCACCAAAGAGGTGCACCTGGTGCTGTGCGGCCTGGACCACCAGCCCATGGACATGGCGCGCCGCTGCGGATTGCTCAATTTGCTGGGCAGTGGCTCGCTGGCCCCCGATTTGGCCACCGGCTTGGCCCAAGCCCGGCCCGTGACCCTGACTTGAAGCCTGAACCGGCCCAGGCCACCTCTTCACCATAACCAAACCAAATCCTCTCTCCACCCCTATACACCCCTGCCCACGCTGACCCAGGGGGCCCGCAAAGGGTTCCCCCTTGCCCTGATCAGGCAAGGGATGGCCGCACCGCCCCCGCCCAAGCACAGGAGGCGAGTTTGGGACCGGCTCGGGGGGTCGGTAAAATGAATTGAAAGGATGTCCCCATGTCGATTTTTCGCCGCCCAGATTACCAGTCGGATGTGACCTTGTTTCTCACCGAGCTCAAGTCCGACAAACCCAGCTTGGAGGCTGAGCAGCGCCAAGGCCGCGCCCTGTTGTGGGACAAAACCATTGACCGGCAAACCTCGGCCGAATTCGCCGCCGCCCGGGTGGCCCAAAAACCCTACGTCTATCACCCACAAGCGTGAGCGACAACGCCGCACCCGGCCCGGCAGGCACGGACTTGCTGGGCGACCCGCCCCAAGCCAGCGCCGCCACCGGCTTTGATTTGAGCTCTGAGCATGCCCCCTCTTTGGCGGCCATGCCCCAAGTGGTGGACCACATTGCCGTGGCCCGCTTGTATGGCGAGCCCTTGTTCAAGCTGCCCACCGACTTATATATTCCGCCCGATGCCTTAGAGGTGTTTTTGGAGGCCTTCGAAGGGCCGTTGGACTTGCTGCTGTATTTGATCCGCAAGCAAAACTTCAATATTTTGGACATCCCCATGGCGGCCCTGACCCGCCAGTACCTGAGCTATGTGGACGAGATCCGCACCCACAACCTGGAGTTGGCGGCCGAGTACTTGCTGATGGCGGCCATGCTGATCGAGATCAAGTCGCGCATGCTGCTGCCACCCAAAAAGGCGGCCCCTGGCGAAGAAGCCGAAGACCCGCGCGCCGAACTGGTGCGCCGTTTGCTGGAATACGAGCAAATGAAGCTGGCTGCCGCGCGGCTCAACGCCCTGCCGGTGGTGGGGCGCGACTTTGTGACCGCGCAGATCGCCAGCGACGCGGTGATCCAGACCCGCCTGCCCGATGTCAATCCAGCCGATCTACAAGCCGCTTGGCAGGGCATTCTGCAGCGCGCGCGGCTGGTGCAACACCACACCATCAACCGGGAGCAGCTCTCGGTGCGCGAGCACATGACGCTGGTGCTGCGCCGCTTGCAAGGGCAGCGTTTCATGGCCTTTGAGTCCCTGTTTGACCCCAGCCACACAGTGGCCGTGGTCGTGGTGATGTTCGTGGCGACTCTGGAACTGGCCAAAGAGGCCATGGTCCAAATCACCCAGGCCGAGTCCTTTGCCCCGATTTATCTGCGGCTGGCCTACACGCCAGAGACGGCTTTAGCCGCCGATTAAGGCCATTTCCCGCCGCAGGCAAGCTGTTACATTCGCGCCTGTCGCAGCGATTTGGAAAAGCCCACCGTGATCCAGGACCCCACCCAATCCACGCCCTACGGCACGCTGCCACCGGCCTCCCCCATGGCCAACCGCAAGCCCGTGAGCCTGCCCCGCCTGCTCGAGATGCGGGCACGCGGCGAAAAAATCACCATGTTGACCGCCTATGACGCCACCTTTGCTGCCGTCGCCGACGCAGCCGGGGTCGAATGCATTTTGATCGGCGACTCACTGGGCATGGTCTGCCAAGGCCTGCCCAGCACCGTGGGTGTGAGCCTGGAGACTATGCGCTACCACACCGAAAGCGTCGCGCGCGGTATCCGCCGCGCCCAGGGAACGGCCTGGGTCATCGCCGACCTGCCATTTGGCACCTACCAGGAATCCAAAGAGCAGGCTTTGCGCAGCGCGGTCGCACTGTCGCAAGCCGGCGCCCACATGGTCAAGGTGGAAGGCGGCGGCTGGACCGCCGAAACCGTGCGCTTTCTTGTGGAGCGCGGCATCCCGGTCTGCGCGCACCTGGGGCTGACACCGCAAACCGTGCACGCGCTGGGGGGCTACCGGGTGCAAGGTAAGTCCGACGCCAGCGCCGACACGCTGCGTCGGCAAGCCCAGGAATTGCAAGACGCTGGCGCCTCCATGCTGGTGCTGGAGATGGTGCCCCATGCATTAGCCGCATCGGTCACGCAATCGCTGCCGCACTGCGCCACCATCGGCATCGGCGCGGGTAAAGACACGGCGGGCCAGGTGCTGGTACTGCACGACATGCTGGGCGTGAACCTGGGCAAGATGCCCAAGTTTGTGCGCAACTTCATGGCCGATGGCGGCTCGATCCGCGGCGCTATGGAGGCCTATGTGGCCGCAGTCAAAAACGGCTCTTTCCCGGACAACGCGCTGCACGCCTGGTAATCCTTACCCCGTATGCGCATTGTTCACACCCTGGCGGATCTGCGCCAGCAGCTGCTCCCCTTCCGCCATCCTGCTGTGGTTCCGACCATGGGCAATTTGCACGCCGGACATCTGGCCCTGGTGCGGGCCGCCAAACCGCTGGGCGACGTGACGGTGGCGACGATTTTTGTGAACCGTCTGCAGTTCGGGCCCAAAGAAGATTTCGACAACTACCCGCGTACCCTGCAAGCCGACTGCGCGCAGCTCGAAGCCGCTGGTTGCGACCTGTTGTTTGCGCCCTCCGAGGCGGAGTTGTATCCGCAGCCGCAAAGCTTTACCGTGCAGCCCGACCCGGCTCTGGCCGACATCTTGGAAGGCCATTACCGTCCCGGTTTTTTTGCCGGCGTGTGCACGGTGGTGCTCAAGCTACTGGCCTGCACCCAGGCGCGCAGCGCCTTGTTTGGGAAAAAAGATTACCAGCAGCTCTTGATCATCCGCCAGATGGTGCGCCAGTTCGCCCTGCCGGTCGATGTGATCGGGCAGGACACGCACCGCGAAGCTGACGGTCTGGCCATGTCATCGCGCAATAGCTACCTCAGCCCTGATGAGCGCGCACAAGCGGCACTGCTGGGGCACACGCTGCTGCAGTGTGCGAATGCCGTGCGCCAGGGCAATACCGCTTTTGCGGACCTGGAAAACCGGGCGCTGCAAACGCTGCGCGCCGCCGGTTGGATGCCCGACTATGTAGCCATCCGCCGCCAAAGCGATTTGCAAGCCGCCCAGCCCGGTGCGCCGCTGGTGGTGCTGGGCGCGGCGCGCCTGGGCAGCACGCGCCTGATTGACAACCTGGAAATCTGAGCGGCGACACCCGTTTTACGCGGTCTCGCCGTAGCCGATCATGGCTTTGATTTCCAAGAAATCGTGGATCGCCCAATCGGCGTATTCGCGTCCGTTACCCGATTGTTTGTAGCCGCCGAAAGGTGCGTAGATATCCCAGTCGGGATAGTTGATGTTGACCTGTCCGGCCCGCAACTGGCGCGCTACCCGGCGGGCATGGGCCATGTC
>CAMDLJ010000146.1 GCA_945901665.1 Bordetella parapertussis
GTGTTGCACAACCCAGAAAACACATTGCCATTTTGGTTTTTGGAAGTGATCGCATCTTGCGTCAGCATGGCCAACCAATGCGATTACAGCTTGACGCACCATTTTGCCAATGCGCGCCGCCTGATCAATGATGAGGACAGGGCCGAAAAGATTTGGAACGCACTGCGCACTGAAAAATGGTCAGATGCATTTGAGGGCAAAGAACTGGCCCTGATCAAATACGCCCATAAACTCACACTCTCCGTTGGAAAGATGGTTCAAAGCGATATTGAAAATTTACATCAAGCAGGTTGTGATGATGGTGAAATTTTGGAAGTGAACCAGGTGTGCGCTTATTTCAATTACTCCAACCGCTTGCTCAATGGGCTGGGCGTGACCACCCAAGGTGACGTGATTGGCTATTACAAGGAAAAGCCTGCGGAAGATTTGTGATCGGCACCTTCCTTGGCGAGGATTTTTTGAAGCCCTTGGCGAAACCTAAGCGCTGCAGCATCAACACCCATCGTGGCGACGCGACCGGTGTTCTTTTTCATGCCTTGGTGAACCGCCTCTAAAACGTTTTTATCCTCTAAAAATGCCATTTTGGCACCCTCTGCATTGCGCGCCGTGATATCTTGGTTATGCGGATCGGTGTTGCGGTGTTGAAGCCAAAAATACAGGGTTGTGTCCGCATCGACCGGTGTCAAAAAATGATGCGACACCATCATGTAAGTCTGCAGGTCATGAAGATCGAAATCAACACCCCCTTTGCCAGCGGGTGTAAAAACAGTTTTGTTGATCGCCCAGCTGGGATAGCGGACTTCGTAATGTTGCAAGCGGTCCGCATGGCCCGCAAACTTCAGCAAATCCGCATAAAAAGGTGGAGGGGCTTGGTTTTGAATCCAACGGCTGCAAACGACCGATTGTTCGTCGCTGGTGATCTTGAGTTCGGTCTTGTCTGTGCCCCCACCTGCAAATGACGATCGATGCACCCATGCCACATGCGACGGGTCCAACAAATTGTCCACCAACCATAGATAGTGACAACGGCATACAAATGAATCACCTGGGGTGATGTGCCAAGCGGGGTCATCGAAATGGTCTATCTGGGGAATGTCTTCTAGGCGCGCCAGGTCTGCAGGTCCCATCCAAATCCAGATCAATCCCCATTTTTCAGCCACGGGAAAACTTTTGACACAGGCAAATGCGGGAATGCGTTCTTGCGTGGGGGCCTCAACGCAGGTACCGGTGCGATCAAAGGTCAAGCCGTGGTAGCCACATTCCACATGGTCACCCTTCAAACGCCCCATGGACAAAGGCAACTTTCTATGGGGACAGGCATCTTCCAAAGCCACGGGTACCCCACGCGAATCTCTGTAAAGTACGACGGCCTGCGCAAGCAAGGTCATGGCCTTCAACCCTTGCGTCAACTCAGTTGACAAACAAGCCACATACCACGCTTTATAAACAAAATCACTCAAGGCATGTACTTTCAGGTTTTTCTTCAATGAACATTCAATCCAAACCTGAAAGGTTAGGCTTCCATGAAGGCGGGCGCTTTTCCAAGAAAGCTTGAAAACCTTCTTGTGCCGCTGAGTCCATCATGTTGCAGGCCATCACTTGACCTGCCAGTTGATAGGCCCCAGCCAAACCCATCTCCGCTTGTTGATAAAACAAAGCTTTGCCCATTTGAATGGCCACAGCAGGCTTTTCGATGATTTTCATGCACAGGTCAATGACCACCTGCGCCAACACATCAGATTGGACGCTGCGATTGATCAGACCACGCTCAAGCGCTTGGTCTGCTGAAATAAAGTCTCCGGTCAACAACATTTCCATCGCCATTTTTCTGGAGACATTTCGGGTCAAACCGACGCTTGGCGTTGCGCAGAACAAGCCGTAGTGAATGCCTGACACTGCGAAACGCGATGATTGCGAGGCCACCGCCAAATCACACATGGCCACCAACTGGCAACCTGCTGCCGTGGCTATTCCATCCACCTGAGCCACCACAGGCTGGGGCAAGCTTTGCAAACTCATCATCAATCGCGAGCACTGTGCAAACAACTTCTCATAAAAATCGCGATCTGGATGGGATCGCATTTCTTTCAAGTCATGCCCCGATGAAAATGCCCGCCCCTTGGATGACAACACAACCACCCGGCATGAAGCGTCGCCCCTGACAAGTTCGAGTTGATTCTGCAAAGCCTGCATCATTTCACTGGACAGCGCATTGAAGGACAGAGGGCGATTCATGCAAATTCGCACAATGCCTGGCTTGGGCTGATCGACCAGCAAGAGGGGACCATCCGTCAATAAATTTTCAGACATATCCAAGCCTTTGGTTCAAATATCGCGCAGAACAATGTCACAGCTTGCGGGCCGCAAAAGACGCGGAGACTCTCGCGTGGCATCCATGCAACCACCATTTTCATACACACCCGAGGGCTCTCGGTATTTTTTCATATCCGCCAAGATGGTTTGCATCCGCTGGGGATCTGCCAGACTTTGCGTCACATGCTTGGCAACCACCGCTTCATCCATGCACCACACACCCTCATCATCAATAAAGGCGCCGTCGCGCCAGTGAAACACTTCCACACATTTTTGATCCAAGGAAAAGGGACTGGCACAGTCCCAAAAATTGCTGAACAAGCCTGCTCCCATGTAAATCACCCAGGAACCCTCGTAACCAGACACATTGCTGGATCGAGGGTCCGGATTGCGAAACCACACCCGGTCACCCGGAATATAGTGATACATGGGAATGGGGTCACTGAGACTGCCATGCTCGACCAAAAATGTGTCATGGAATGCACCCGAAGCAATGGCTTTGATTTGCCACTGATGGTGCAAATTTTCAAACAACAAAGGGTTGCTGATTTGGGCCTCTTGCGCAATGCCCAACAAAATCACATATTCACTGGCACGGTAACAAGAAAATGCATATTCACTGCCTGAAAAAGCGGGCTGCGTGGCCAATCGCAGGGCCTCAATCAATGACCGTGATGGCTTCAGGGTAAAGCCCAGGGCTTCGTCATACGACCAATGGGACATCGGCCTGTCGACGGCCCGGGTATCAAACCTCAATGATGTTAGTTGTGCCGCTTGGGCGATGAATTTTCTCACCCGAATATGGCTCAACAGTTCTTCATGGCTGGGAAACATTTGCGGATATGGACTGCTCAATAAACCCAACAAAATTTCATCCATCAAAGCTTGCTCAGGGTCGGCATTTTTGAGTTGAACGCTGCCCCTGATATGGAGGGTGTTTTCTTGGGGCGTGAGCAATGCACGACCTTCATGGCTCAAGTGGTAACGCGCGTGATGACCTGCTGCCATGGTGTCAGTATTGACCTCCAACCAATCAGCCCAGGGCGATTGGTAGACCCAACGCAAAAACTCATCCTGCGCCTGTGCGGCCAATGCATCAGCCGTTTGAATAAAAATTCCATGTTTCATGCGGTTTTTTTATAGCAATCCTCTGATTCCATTTAGGAAAAACCTTGGGGAATTCGGTTTGAATGACGCTTGTTCAGTTCGCGTTGTACTGGACTGTCAATATAGCGCCAAATGAACCAACCCAGCGCGTTGCAGCCTACAAAAATAATTAACAAACACAATTCAAACGGTATACCCCACCGCTGGATGCCAGGATAAACACCATTCAAGAGCATCAACATGGCAAAGTGGGACATGAATATTGCATAGGCGCAATCCCCCATTTTTCTGGCTGCATCGGTCCATGAATTGGATGAAATTGAAATGTATTGAATGCTGCACAGGACCAAAGCTGTCAAGATGGCCACAAACAACCTGGGTCTGGGTTCCATCCAATAACAAAAAAGGGCACCGGCCATGTACAGCCAAAAAATCCCCTGATGTGTTTTTGATAAATGCGTCGAACGGTATGCCAAGGCACCCAAAGCATAGGTGCCTGCGAAATAGATGGCCCACACATTCCAGTCTGCGTTCAAATTGAAATATCCGAGAGACAGCATGCCCACAGCAGCCCACAACCATTGCTTGCCATCAAAAATACCACGCGTGACTGTCAAATGAGACAGGTATGTCAAGCACAAGAAAAAAACATACAGCTGCAAATCAATCGCGACATACCAGACACCTGCCGATAGGGCCTCCATGCCAAGGATGTCTTGTAAAAATAAAAAGTTCGCCAGCAATACCGCCGCATCCAGATGCGTGGGCAACATATCGGGGCTGACCCATGGACGCATGAAAAGTACCACTCCCACGCTCAAGGTCAGACCCGCAAAATACACGGGCGCCAATCGCCAATAGCGCTTGATCGCGAAGCGACGGATATATTGAAAATCAACAGCTTTTTCGTCCAGGCTTTGTGCCACTAAAAAGCCGGCGATGACCAGGAAAACAGATACCGCCCATGCGCCATGGTCAAAGAAAAAAGCAAAAAGCTGCGGCATTTCCACTTGCCCTTTTTGCGCAAAGGGCCCATATGAAGCCAAGTGGTGAGCGACAATCACCTGCGCGGCCAACCATTTGATGAGGCCAATCAACGGTGATGATGCTTGTAAATTTTTCAAGTCATTGACTTTTGATATTTTTGAAAACTATTTTAAACATTTATCGATGTCTCGCACATCCTCTGCCATTCCGATCATCCGCCTTGGCGAACCATTGCCCAGGCCTGATTCAGCCATGGGCCAAAATTCAGCATACCCTGGCTTGGTTGCGGCAGGTCAAGATTTATCCGCGAGTCGGCTCATAGAGGCTTATCAACAAGGTATTTTTCCATGGTATAGCGAAGGCCAACCCATTTTATGGTGGAGCACTGACCCCAGAATGGTATTGCCCGTGTCTGAGTTCAAACTGCATCGCTCCTTCAAAAAGACCTTGATCAAAACGATTTCTCAAGGTCGCCTGGAGATCAAAATAGACCAAAATTTTGACGAAGTGGTCAACCTTTGCGCTGAATCGAAAAGACCCGGACAAAGCGGCACCTGGATACAACCAGAAATGATGGTGGCCTACAGCGAGTTGCACCTACTGGGTAAAGCCCACAGCGTCGAATGCTGGTTGGATGGACATTTGGTGGGTGGCTTGTACTGTGTGGCGATTGGCAAAGCGCTGTTCGGAGAATCGATGTTTTCTCTGCAAAGTGAAGCATCCAAAATAGCACTTACAGCGCTGATTTGTTTTTGTCGGCAGCACGCAATCCCATCCATCGATTGCCAACAACAAACCCCCCATTTAAAGTTCATGGGCGCGCGTCCCATTTCAAGGCAACGCTTTTTGGAAGACTTGATGATTTTCACCCCGCAACCGCCACCGCGCTGGGAGTTCTTACCCGTATACTGGAACCACATCCTGCCATTCACCCAGCAACTGACGTGACCCATCTCAAGGATTTACCGCTTCAAGCCTTGCAGTTTTATGCAACGGCGCCCTACCCTTGCAGTTACTTGCCACAACTCCAAGCGCGCTCACAGGTCGCCACCCCCAGCCATTTGATCCACAACGATATTTACTCTGAACTGGTGGCCCGCGGTTTTCGCCGCAGCGGTCTTTTCACTTACCGCCCTTATTGCGATGGTTGCCGCGCCTGCATCCCATTGCGCATCGACATCCATGACTTCAAGCCCAATCGAAGCCAACGCAGGGCCTATAAGCAACACCAACATTTGGTTCCACGCATTGCCAATCTGGCCTACCAAGACGACCACTACCACCTCTACCTGAGGTACCAAACGGGTCGCCACGCTGGCGGTGGTATGGACCAAGACAGCATTGACCAGTACACCCAGTTTTTGCTGCAAAGCCGTGTGAACTCACGCTTGGTCGAGTTCAGGCTCCCCACCGAGGATGGCTCACCTGGCAGCCTCAAAATGGTGTCTATCCTGGACGTACTCAATGACGGTATTTCAGCGGTTTACACTTTTTATGAGCCAGAGGCCCACGCGGATTACGGCACGTACGGTGTGATGTGGCAAGTCGAGCAAGCCAAAACTCTGGGGCTACCTTATGTCTACCTGGGCTACTGGATCAAAAACAGCCCCAAAATGAATTACAAAGCCCATTTCAAACCCCACCAAACTTTGGTAGATGGCCATTGGCAAAGACAAGATTGATCATCCGCTAAAATTGCACAATGCGAAAAGTTGATGCACTCAATTCAGCCACCCCATCGATTCAGGTCATAGAGCGAATATTTACCCTGATTGATGTCTTGTCTTCTCGAGAAGAGGCTGTTTCTCTGAAAGAAATCAGTGAAAAAAGCGGCTTGCATCCCTCGACAGCCCATCGAATTCTCAACGACTTGGCCTGTGGCCGATTTGTGGACCGACCCGAGGCTGGCAGTTACCGACTTGGCATGCGGTTGTTGGAATTGGGCAATTTGGTCAAAGGCCGCCTGAATGTGCGCGATGCCGCCTTGCTGCCCATGCGTGAACTGCACCGACAAATTCAGCAACCCATCAACCTCAGTGTGCGCCAAGGTGATGAGATCATTTATATCGAACGGGCTTTCAGTGAGCGCTCTGGCATGCAAGTCGTTCGCGCCATTGGTGGCAGAGCCCCTTTGCATTTGACCTCTGTTGGCAAACTGTTTTTGTCGGTAGATGACATCCAAAAAGTGCGTGCCTATGCCACAAGAACAGGCCTGAATGGTCAAACCCGCAACAGCATCACCCAAATCAACATCCTCGAGCGAGAGTTGTCCAAAGTCAGGCAATACGGCGTTGCGCATGACAATGAAGAACTGGAAT